>CAYHUM010000001.1:0-57795 GCA_964359945.1 Candidatus Woesearchaeota archaeon
TTAGACTCTTGAATTTTCTTTTTTTCTTCTGATGCTAAATTAATATAATAAGGAGAATGTATAGAGAGTTTAATATTAAAATTTTTATTAACATCATGAATTTTCTTTGCTAAGTCAACAGACATATGAACCCCTCTTACAAATTGCACTTCCATTGCTTGTAAACCAACTTCTTTTACATATGGTATACCTTCTAAAGTTGAAGTTTTAGGAGAACCAGCTGGCCCTAGAAAAATTTGTTGCATTTTATACTTCTTTAAATTTAGACATTTGTTTTATTATTGCTTGATGTATAAAATCAACTTCATCTTGAAACATATTAGTTTTTTTAACTAAAACTCTTATGCTTTCCATTAAAGGCTTGGGTAATTGAATAGTTTCATGTTCCATTTTAAGACCTCCTTATTTTGGGTTTTTTAATGTTAATGTTATTATAAATAATATTAAGATTAAAGCAATTAATATATAAAACATTCTCTTGTCATTAGCAAATCCAAATGGAATAAACCCTATAAAACCTCCTACTGCAACTTTAGTGTTTTCTTGCTTAGAAGTAAAAGAACTAATAATTATAAAAATAACCCCAATCATTATTAAAGAAAGACCTATAATGAATGGAATTTGATTATTCATTTTTCATGAAGTTTTATATATTCTTTAACTTGTTTCTCGAAACCATAAATTGAATGTCCAAAAGGTATAAGTAAATCAATATTTAAATTTTCTAAGCCTACTGGTAAATCACATATTCCATAATTAGTAGACATCCATATGAGACATTTAGCATCTGTATTTTTTTCTATAAAATTAACTATTTCTGTAGCTTTATTTTTTAAACCATCTGGTAATTGAATACATACCAATTTAGCTTTTTCTTCTTTAATTTTAGATATTACTTTGTCTAATTCTAAGTCATAATTCATAAGAATAGTATGGAAAACAGGTTTTATAAACTTTCTCCTTAAAACCAAATGAAAAAATTTATAAGAGCATTATTTATATACTTTGTAATGAAAAAACATAAGGAGCATAGTCTTTTAAAAGGCAGTTTAATATTATTAATTGCTACTATTTTAACTGGAATATTACAATATTTATTCTTTTCATATATAGCTAGAAAACTAGGACCTGAAAAATATGGAGAAGTTATAGCTTTATTATCTATTTATTTTATAGCTGTAATAGCGAGTGGAGCTATAAACTCATTATTAGTAAGGTTTGTTACTTATTTTAAATCTAGAAGTCAATACGATAAAATTAATAGATTATTTAAGAATTCATTTAGATTATTTTTATTAGTGGGATTTTTAGTTTTCTTAATAATTCTTGTTTTAAGTCCAGGAATAAGTGCTTTGTTTAAAATAGATTCTGTAATTCCAGTATTAATTCTAGGATTATTTATTTGGGTCTTTTTTGTTTTAACTATTTTTATAAGCATCTTAAATGGACTACAGAAATTTACTGAAATTGGATATGTAAGAGTAGTTGGTTCATTATTATACTTAATTTTTGCTGTAATTTTTATTCCTATAGGCTTAGGTGTTAATGGAGCAATGTTAGCTTTGTTTTTAGGGACTTTTTTAAGTATCATTCCTTCATATAGATCTCTAAAGGATTTAGTTTCTATAAAATCTACTGATATAGGTAAAAGTGAAATTTATAAGTATACTATTCCAGTAGCAGTTACTTCTTTAATATTAGCTTTGATGTTTAGTTTAGATGTTATTTTAGTTAAAGCTTTTTTTAGTAAAATTAATGCTGGTTATTATGGAGCAGCTTCATTACTTGCTAAAATAATTTACTTTGCTTCTTTTTCTATAATAACTGTTTTATATCCTAAAGTAAGTGAATTAAGTTTTAATGGTAAAGACCCTTCTAGATTATATAGAAATAGTATTATATATACATTTTTAATATCAGCATTTGTTACTACAGCTTATTTTATCAATCCAGAATTCTTTGTGAATTTATTATTTGGACATGAATATCAAGTTTCACATATTCTTGGGCTATATGCATTAGCTATTAGTTTATTTTCATTGATTAGTGTTATTGTTGTTTATAATTTAGCTATAAAAGATTATAGATTCATGAAGTTTTTATTACCATCTTTTATTTTAGAGTTTATTTTGATAATTTTATTCCATAGATCATTAATGCAAATTGTTATAATCTTAAATATTGTTATGGGACTATTGTTTTTATGTTTAGTTTATATAGATAGACATGAATTTAAGAAATTATTTAAATTTAGAAGTAAAAGTAGATTTAAATTATCATAAAATTCTTACTTCTTTTAGATTTACATCATCGCCATCATTTACTTTTGGTATGGAATTACATCTTGGACAAGAGAATAATGTATAATCTGAACCTTTTTGTAAAATTTTTGCTGGTCCTTCATAACCACATGTACAAGATACATCAGAAGTTTTATTTTCTATTTCTATTCTCCAATTAGTTTTTTCTCTTAATAATGATTGTATTTCTACTGTATTTAATGGAAAAAGTTCACCTACTTCTAGTTTTATTGCAGTAACTTTTCCGTGTTTTTTAGCTTCCTCAATTATATCTTCTATTATTATTTCATGCATTTTATATTATTTTACCTAATTTTTTTAATTCTACTCCAGATAAAAATTTGTTTATAGTTTGTTTTAAATCTTGTAAAGAAATTCTTATTTGTTTCATAGTTGTAATATCACGAAGAGTAACTGTATTATCATTTAAAGTTTGATGATCTATAGTAATCATTGCCGGAACCCCAATTTCATCTACACGTCTATACATTCTTCCTATGCTACCAGAATAATCAGATATAACTTTATAATCATTCTTTAATAAGTTGTAAACTTCAGTAGCTTTTTCTGGTAATCCATCTTTATTTACTAAAGGAAATACTGCTACTTCTACAGGAGCTATTGTAGATGGGAATAAAAATAAAGTTCTATCTTTTTCTTCTTTATAAAAAATATCCATTAATGCCCAAATGTTTCTGTCTATACCAAAGCTTATTTCAAGGACATGAGGAATAAACTTTTTGTTATTATAAAAAACTTCCAGACTTTCATTGCTTGCTTGTTGATGATTTATTAAATCGTAATTTGTTCTATAATGTAACCCTGAAACTTCCTTAAATCCATCTAAAGTTTCCATGTCTAATTCAATGTCAAAATGAATTGTGTTGTAGAATGCTTTTTCTTTTTCTGATAATTGTCTAAATCTAAATTTTTCCTTAGGTATTTTTAATGAATCTAAATAAAATTGTTGTATTTTTGCAAGATAATATATATAAAATTTAGGTATATTATTTTTATTTAAATCATTACATGAAATTTCTTTTACTTTTTTTTCTTTTTCTAATAAAACTTGCAATTTGTAGTTCTCTATTTCTTTCCAAGATTCATGTTCATTTAGTTTGTCTGGATCAAAGAAAATTTGAAGTTCTGCTTGTATAAATTCTCTTAGCCTAAAAAAACCTTGTCTTGGGCTTATTTCATTTCTAAAAGCTTTTCCTATTATAGCTAATCCCATAGGTAATTTTTCTCTTAATGCTGAAAATTCACGTTTAAAACTTAAATAAGAATTTTGAGCTGTTTCAGGACTTAAATAACCTAATTCATTACCGGTTGCTCCAATCTTTACATCAAACATCATATTAAAGAATTTTACAGGCATTAATTCTGATTTACAATTAGGACATTTTATTTTATTTTCTTTTATTAAGGATGTAAGTTCTTTTTCATCTAGAGCAACAACTTTTTTACCTATTTTTTCTTCTATTAAATCATCTGCTTTATACCTTATATGACATTTATTACATTCTGTTAAAGGATCATTAAAGTTTTTTAAATGACCAGATGCCTGAAATACTTTTTCTGGTAAAATATCAGATCCCTCAATCTCATAAAAATTAGGATTTAATTTTAAGAAATAGTTACGCCATAGATTTTCAAATTTATTCTTCATTAATTTTCCTAGATGACCATAAGTCCAAAATCCTGCTTTAGTATTATAGATTTCAGCTGTAGGGAAGAAAAATCCTCTTTTAGTAGCTATATTCATTATATTTTCAGATTTATTCATATATTTAAAAGAAATAATTTAGTTTATATGTTTTTTGTTTTAAAGAACACCAGCACCATAAATCTCATTAATATCAATTATTTTCTTACCTTCTATTCTTGCACATGCAGTATTTACCCAGTATTCAATATCAGGGAAATTTTCAAAGTCAAGTTCACTAACATTATTTGTAATAAAGATATGAGATTCTTTTTTATCTTTAAGTAATTCTTTTAATTCAAGAGCTTTTTTAAGATTTTGTTGTCCTGGTTTTACAGAAACTATAATACCTACTTTTTTAGAATTTAAGAATTTTAGTAATCTGCCTTTACCTCTTCTTTCCTCTACCTCAATGTCTTTTGGATCTAGTAAAACTATTTTATTATCATAAGGATTAGCCATATAAACATTTTTCTTGGTTTTAAATGAAACTTCTAGGGGATGAAATCTTCCTGAACCAATATACAAAAAAGCATCTACGTCTTTATTTATTTTTACAGCATTAGTTGCATTACATCCAATTACTTGTCCACCTAATACAATTTCATGACTAGGAAGTGCTTTTTTAATATCATCAATTGCATGTAAAAATTGTATAGTTGTAACTACCCCAAGTTTTTTCTCAGAGAATTTATATTTACTTAATTTATTTAAGAAATCTTGATCAAAATTAGATTTAGCTTGTACTATGAATAATTTCATTTTTTTAATTTTTCAACTATGGCTTTTTCTGATATTATGGCAGAATTTCCATTAGGATCTTCTATAATAATCTTTAATGGAATATCTCCACATTCAACTTTCCATATTTTTTTAAGTAAATTCTTTGCATTTTGTCTTGTTTCATCATCTTCTGCAGAATCACGCTCAGCTTCTAATATTTTTTTGATTCTATTTAGTACACCTTCAATATTACTTATGTAACCTTCAGATGCAGCTCCTGGTTCAATAGTAATTTTAAGTTGAGGTATTTTTACAGTAGCTGTAGATGATTTAACTATACGAACATTAAGGTCTTTTGTATTTTCTACAGTAAATGTATATCTTGAAGGTTCTTTTGATTCTGATAACTCAATATCACTTTCTTTAAAATCACAATTTGAACATTCCATAGAAAATATAAAGACTTTTCCAAAGTAAGGAATATCTTGTTCATCCTCTGTCAAACTTAAAGTTTTCCCTCTGCATACAGGACAAGTTTCGTTTTTAATTTGATTCATAAAATAAAATAGAAAAAATAAATTTATAAAAGTTTTTATTGGGGAGCAGGAACTTGTTCGCGATAGATATTGGCAAAGGATGGAGTAACAACAAGCCAATCATCACCAAAACCAGCTATATCTCCCTCAATAGCATCGCATGTTTTCTTTAATTTATTTACTGCCCTTTTAAGTTCAACTATATCTTTTTCCTTTAATGGTCTTATATTAAGTAAAGCTATAGTATAACCTTCACGTAATGCATCTATAGGATGTTTTATATCAGCGAAGTCTTCTATGATAAATGGCCTTATAGTAATTTTTGATTTAAGGCCAGCCTCAACTTTAGTATCAAGCTCAACAAAATCCTCTGAGAAATCATAATCATCCTCTGATTTGAATGTCTTAATTATACTCTCTTTTATTTTTCTGAATGTATCCTTCATTTTTTACCTCTTTTGTGTTATAATACAATAAATATATAAACATTTCTATTTATCATTGTGTTCATGAGTTAGTAGTATTACTTTATTGATTCTAGTTTTGTTACTATATGCCATATTTGTGTTCTGGTGTAACTTGGAATGTTTTGATTGTCTGAAATTTCATCTATTTGCTGTAAAGCTTTATTTATTTTTATGGCTAAATCATGATTATTATCCTTTAAAGCTTCTCCAGCCTCTTTTATCTTTATTCTTACGTTTCTAGGAACAGACAAGTCATTTTCAATTTGATCTAGAAATTCAATAACCTCAAGAAGATGTGGTTCATAAATGTCTAGTATAGGTGCCTTCATTTTTTTAATTCCTTCATTACTTCTGATTGTATCTCATTTGCTTTTTCTTTAAGCTTATCTTCTTGCTTTTCTAGATTTTTTATTCTTATATTTAAAATTTCCCTTTTTGATTCAAGATCTTTTTTTACTTCTACTTTATTAGAACTAACCATTATAGAGCCAACAATTCTATAAATAGGTTCTTTTGCAGAGTCTAATTCAGAAATAGCATTTTCAATTTCAAATAATTTATTTTGGAAAGTTTGTTTTTGAAGTAAGAAATTTTGGACGTTTTGTTCAATTAATTGTAATTGTGAAATTTTATCTTGAGTTTCTTTACTTGGTTTCATTTTACACTGCTTTTACTTTAGTGTTTACTACTCTAGATTTAAATAATATTTTAGATCCACAATATGGACATCTAATCTTTTTCTTAGTATATTCTTCCTTTATAAGTTTATTGCAATTGAAGCATTTATAATTTACCATTTTTATTCAGGGAAATAAGCTCCTCCTGTGAATTTTACATAACATTTTCTGCATTCATAAATTCCTGGTGAGACTCTTTTTACTTTTATATAATTACAATTAGGACATTTAAATTTAGCTCTTTGTTTTTTCTCTATTTCTACTATTTTTGCCCTTAATGTTCTACCATAACGAGCTCCAAATCGGCCTGATGAATGTACTTTTTTAGTTCTTGTCATTTTTATTATTTTTATATGGGGCTGCCCGGATTTGAACCGGGATCCCAAGGTCCCAAACCTTGTATCTTAACCAAGTTGGACTACAACCCCCTTTGAGAGAGAGGTTATAGTAAATTTATAAATATGACTATTTCTTAGTTTCTTTTTTAGGCTTTTCTTCTTTCACTTCAGTTTTTGTTTCCTTAACTTCTTTCTTTTCTCCTTCAGTAGCTTTAACTTCTTCTGTAGGAGCAGCTTCTGTAGGTTTTTCTTCTTTCTTGCCCTTAAGTTCTTCTTCAAGGGCTTTTGCTTTCTCAATTTCTTTCTTAAGTCTTTCTTGAACTTGTATTAATTGTTCTTGTAATCTAGTTTTTTTCTCTTCATTTACCTCAGTTATTTCTTTTTTAATTACAGCATCATAATATCCAGAATCAATTTCTTTGTTTATTTCCTTAGAATTAAGGCCCTCTACTAAAATACCCATAGAATTAGCTGAACCTATGACAGACTTAATACCCGCTTTTAAATCATTTATTAACATAGCATCATATTTCATTTTAGCAATTTTAATTATTTGTTCCATGGCTAAATTAGCTACTTTATTTTTATCTGGTTCTGAAGATCCTTTTTCGAGACTAATTTCTTTTTTAATTAATTCTGAAGTAGGAGGACTTCCTATGTTTAATGAAAAATCTTTAGATACAGGATCAACTACAACTTTTACAGGAACTTTCATGCCCTTAAATTCAGATGTTTTTTTATTGATTTCATCTACGACTTTACCAACATTTATTTTTAGAGCACTTAAACTAGGTCCTAAAGGAGGGGCTGGTGTTGCTTTTCCACCTTCTACTAATACTTCAACTATTTGTTTTTTACTCATCTTCTTCTTTAGTTTCAGTTTCTCTTCTTATAACTTTTACTGTATCTAATTTAACAACCATTGGAATAGGAACAGGTGCTTCTAATAATTCAATAACAACTTCTTCTTTTGTTTTATCTATTCTTACTACACGAGCTTGATCTCTTTTAAATGGGCCAGATATAATTTCTACTATATCCCGAGGTTGAATATTTAATTGAGTTTTAACTTGTTCAAGCATTGGTTCTATTTCTGAGTATTCAACGGGCTTCTTTAATAAACCACGTGCATATGGAACTCCTGTACATGCTTGTTCTGCTTCTTCATAACTACTTGCTTCTAGGAAAATATAACTTCTTAATCCATGAGGTCTTATTATGGAGTAAACGTCAAGACCTTTTTTCTTTATGTTTGCAACTAGGAAATCCACTACTTGATCTTCTCTATTAGCTGTAGTCCTTAATGAAAATATTAAACTTTGTTGTTCTGTCATTTTATCTGAAAAAACTTAGATATATCATTTGAATTATAAATCCCATTAATCCTATGATTATTACTCCTATTCCAGTTACTTTTACAATTAATTTAAACTCTTCTGATGTTGGTTTTTTGGTTACATTAAATACCCTCTTACTTTCCATTACAAATCTTTTTAACTTTGTAAAAAGAGTTTGTTTTTCTTCAAATTGGTTTTCCATTTTTAGAATTGAGTTAATTTTTATTCATAAAAAAGGCTTTATAAAGCTTATCTTTTAAATGGTAAATGTATCTTGCATATTTACCCAATATCCTTTACCAGGAATAAAGTAATCTAAGGATTTGTTTAATTCTATATAATTACTTCCATTGAAATCAAATACAGATAATGAGTTATTTGTTATTAATGAATCTATTTTAACATTATTTAAGGAATTTACACCTATTAAATTCCATCCTTGATTTAAGGTTAAAGATGGTTTAGTACCATTAGCGTAATTCAAAGTTCCATTTATAGATATATTAAAATTAGTTTTAACTATAACAAAGTATGATCTTAAAGGTTCAATAATATTTAAATTTGAAGGTAAACTTATGTTACTATGATATACTTTCCATGTATTGTTATCATAACTATAAATATCTACTTCATTACTTCCAAATATAGCTGAGATAGTATTATTATCAACTATTATTGGAATACTAATTAAATTTACAGTTTGATTTAAAGTTATGTTAAATAAATTATTACTTATAGTTAAGAAATGAGTTTCAAAAACTCTTGTATAATTTTCATTGCCTTCATATATAGTAGTAATATTATATATGCCTAAACTATATGTATTTAAATATTGTATAGGGCTTATTGCATTTGCTACTAAAATATCATCTATAAATAATTTTATTGTACCAAGGCCATTTAATAAATATGCACTAATATTTACTGTGTCTTGAGGACTTGCGGTTATATCATTGTCTTGTCCATTTAATAATAAATTAATTATAGATACTCCTTTATTAATTGTAACTGTAAATGTTAAACCTGTGCTATTTTCAGTATAATTTTGGTTGCCTGTACTATTTATTTTATATGAATAAGTTCCAGGTATTAAAGTAATATTTAATCCATTTTCATTGTTTATACTTATTCCATTCCGATATAAACTCATTACCCTAGCTGAACTAGTACCAGTAGCATTAAGTTGTTGAGGATAATTAATGTTTATATTTTGATTTAGTAATGAATTTAGATAAAGATTAACTGAATTAGATGCTTTGTTTATAGTGTATCCACTTACAAATACAGAGCTAGTAAAGTTTTGTGTATTTGGAGTTCTACATTCATATGAATAAGAATTTGCTCCCAATAATACGAATAAATTATTTTCTGGGGTAACATCAACAGAATTTCTAAATAATGAAGTAGCTGAAGTTTCAGGATTACTAGAACTACAAGATGCATTTATAGAAGTACCATAGATTACTGGGCTAGATGGATTAAATACTAATGATATAGAAGGATTGTTACTTTTATTTATTTGATAGTTAAATATGGGAGTTAAATTTAAATTTCCACTAGTATCATTAGCATACCATCTATACTGATAATTACCTGCAGCCAAATCACTTATATTATAATAATATTCATTTCCATTATTTAATACAGAATAATTTCTTAATAGGCCTTCAAAATCATGTTCTATGAATACCTTATCTACTGCAACATTATCAGTCCATGTAATATTAAATTGATATGTATTATTCTTTATGTAATTTGAATATGAGTTTACAGATGTTTTATTATTACTCCATAATGGAGGAGGGTTATAAAATTCTTCTATGTCTATAGTAAATGAAGGTTCTGGAGAAGTGTAATTAGCTAAAAATACCCAATCTATTGACATAGTATGCAAGAATCCAACATTATGGAATTTAATTGCTAGAGAACTATTAGTTATGGCTGATGGAGCTACCCAACCTGTAGTTGAATCAGTTCTAGATTTGTTCACAAACCATTCTATTCTAGTTTGAGGAATCCATTTTATTTCATAAGTATAGGATTTATTTGCTATAAAAGTTTGAGCGTATCCACTATATATACCAGCACCTCCAAAATACTCAGCTCTTAGTCCTAAACTATCTCGTGTAAATCTAATAACTGGATCATTTGTACAGTTCTGATATGTTACATTACATTGGAATCCCAACATCCAATTAGGATTAGCACTAAATGAATTACTTGTATGTAATACTTTACTTTCAAATACTTGAGAACCAGTAATATTAAGATTACTAATCAACCATTTAGGAGAACCACTTAAGTTTGCTAAACCTCCTGAAACAATAGTACCATTATTAGTCCATTTACTTAAATCAAGACTATTAAAATCATCAAAGAACCAAAATATATTACTTCCATTTCTAGGAGGGCTTATAGCAGAACTATAACCATAATACATCCAATAATTATCATCAAAACCTAAAGGAGCAATATTATTTTGTAGTTTAAACCATAAACTTGTATTAACATTATTAAATATATAATCATCAAACCTATCTAATTCTGTATTACTAACACTATTCCAATAAACTATCCTTAAATCATCTCCATTAATTAAACTTTTACCTTGAGAAACTAAGTTAGTATGGTTAAATAATATGTTAACTGGGTTTTCTGCATTTAAAGTACTACCCATACTATTTATTATAATAATTCTTTTTCTATACAAATAATTAGAATCCCACCAAGGAACATATTTTTCGGTTATTGTTAATGTTCTATTAGTAGAGAAACTACATTGGCTTGAATTATCACAAGCACTTATTGCCCATATATTACTTCCATTTGGTAATTGTTTTGTAAACAAGTAGTTACCCATTATACCAGAACTGTTAGTTTCATTCAAATGCCACTTTGGATAAGAATGCCATAGTGATACATTTATAATTGAATTAGGTGATACATTTATAATTGAATTAGCATCAAAAATTGTTGCATTAAATACTATTGTGTTAATTACAGTATTAAAATTATCTTGTGGAGAATTCAAAATTATTATAGTCTGCCCTAATGGTATGCATTGTCCTGCCTGGTTTACTTCACCAGAAGCCAAATAAGTCACATTAAATCCACTTCCATTATAGTAAGCAGTAGCAAATGCACATGGTGTTTGTGTTTTGAATATGTCTTGAGTTTTCCATTCTACAAAATAATTCCCTGTATTGCAAGTGATGTTTTTGAGTTCAGGCGGCCAGCTAAAAGTAGAAGGGAAAAGGCATGAAAGCGCCCAAATATCTTCATAGTTTGCTACATTGCTTTTTTGTGTAGCATCTGTGTCGGGCCAAGTAACATTCAGATAGCCGCTGTAGTCCCTAATAAGATTTATATAATAGAATGGCAATGAATTTTCTTGCAGCCCTAAAAACTCACCAAATAAGCCTCGCTCATTCTGGAAGCAAGCAATCCAATACCAAGAAGTACAGCTTGCTAAAACACTAGCTTTGAATGGTGGTTTGAATAAGGCATAGTGGCTTTTTAGAGGCGGATTGTTTACAGGACGTTTGGTAAGATCAAAATTAAGAGGCCCGTCATCCCACCTCTCCACCCTTGCAAGCTTAAAAGTCGTGATAAAGTCAGTCCGGCCAAAACCAACAATCCAATAGTGGCAATTTTCACAGGTGGAATTTCTTATAATATACTTTTTCGTTTTCGGAAATGTTTCATTCCAAATCCCCACCCCTAGAAGAGGCAGAAATTCAGAATAGACAGCCATCGCCATCCCCACCTTTGTAAAATCTTTAAATGGGTTATCAAGCTCAAATTTTATTTCTGCTAATTCTGAAGCAGGAATTTCTATATCCAAGGAATTAAATGGATAATAAATTATAAATGGTAGAAATGCAAAGTCTGTGGCTGGTAAAACAAAAGGTTGTCCAACAACAGGAATAATTGCACCGAAATCAAAATCTTTAATACCTCCCCAAGCCCCCTCAAAGTGATATTCTGGAGAAACGTCAGTTGGGTCTAAGGCAAATTCATAATCGAAACTTATTCTTTCCCTGGCTTCGGTTGCTGTCTGTAACCCACACCTTGCATTTGGCGCACTACCAGCAAATTTGCACGGCCTTGAAAGAAATGCATATACACTATAGTTTGTATAATTACCTTGGGCTATTATGTTGGGTTTAATGAATGTTATTTTCTTGGCATCCCTTTCGTCAACAGAAACTGTTATAGAACCGCTTGGGGGTATGCTCACATTCCTTACAAATGATGCATGTTTATACTTATATTGAGCCCCACCTAATCCTCCAGATTTAGCATAAATAGTGAAAAGCAAGAAATTTATATCAAATGATTCGTTATTAACTAATAGACTGATTTGTGAGTTTTCATCGAAAATATAATTCGCAGATTCACTCATCCAGTTCCCATCCTTGTCAATGAATTGAGCTGCAAAATAATGGAATTCATAGCCAGGATCACCTGGTACCCAAGTCACATTAGGCCAGGTAACATTTATTGTCAAATTGTAAAACTTCCCGAAAGAAATCGGTATTGTAACATTTGCTAATTTTTGCGTGAAAGAACAGTCAGAATAAATTGTAAGGTTGAGATGACCAGCAAAAAAATCAGTGGGTAAAGAAGCTATGTTCCCACTAACTGGGATTGTAGCCGGCGATGAAATGCATCCTTGCTCATTTATTTCAATTGGATAAGAATTATAAGAGTTTTTATCTGCAATCTTAATTGCAAAATCTTTTAAAACATATCCAATATTACCAGATTTATTAAAGGATAAATTAAATGCAGTTGAAAATGAACTTTGAGCTGGATTTATTATCCCCAAATTAATAGAATTCGGCTCTGTAAATGAATTGCTATGAATCGAATTTTTTAAAATAAGTCTTCCAGCCCCTTGCTCAAAAATATTTACCAAATAATAATCTATAAGAGGGCTTGACCTATAAAGTTGAACTGAATTACCCATGAGAGCGCTTTTTATTTGATTCGGAGTCCATGAAGGATTTGCCTGAAGCATCAACGCAACAGCTCCCGCAACATGAGGTGTTGCCATGGAGGTTCCGCTCAAGGCAATATATTCTGGATTTCCGCAATTCTGCGGCAAATATATGTCAAACAGGCTATTTTTAGCCCGAGCAGCACATATATTAACCCCAGGAGCCACAACATCAGGCTTTAAGTTATATTTAGGTCTGGCAGGACCTCTGCTGCTAAAATCTGCAACAGCATTAACATTATCAGACTGTCCAGATAATAGCTGACTGCTTGCCCCAACAGTTATGGCCTCTTCCGTAATACCCGGAGTATTAATAGTGAAATATCTCGGTCCATGATTCCCTGCAGCTACTACTACAGGGACTCCTTGCAAAACAGCTTGCCTTACCCCTTCTTCCATAATAGGAGAGCTTCCAAAACCTCCCAAACTCATACTTATAACATTCGCATTATTTGTAACTGCCCATTCTATTCCTGAAACAATCCACGATTCAAATCCAGAGCCAGAATCATCTAAAACCTTTCCGTTTAAGATATAAGCCTGAGGAGCAACCCCAACAAACTTGTAATTTGAAGCCTGTCCAGTTCCTGCAGCAGTGCTTGCCACATGGGTTCCGTGGCCTACCAAATCAGCAGGACCTGTTGCTCCGCCTGTAAAGTCAGCCTCAGCAATCACCTTTGGATCACTGGTTATAGGATTATCATCCAGATCATCCAAGTCGGGGTGTGATTTGTTTATACCTGTATCAATTATAGCAATTTTAATCCCAGAGCCATTGTAACCATAAAGCGGATTTGAGTTCCATGTGGTTCGATTCATACCAAGGATAACCGGAACGCTGTTGTTCAATTGCATTCTTAATTTAGAATCCAACCTTAATCCCTTCACTTTTGGAGCTGATTTAATTGCAAGCGCAACATTTTTTAAATTTTCTTTCTTAGCTTTCAAAGAAACAGCAGCTACAGATTTGAATGTTAGCCTGAAGGTAGCGCCCTTTTGCTTAGCAATTGTTTTAATGCTTGAAATTGTTTGTGCATTTTCCGGAACTACACTCAAATCCTTTACAACAGTTAACGAAGCAATTGCAGCTTTCAGAGAGGGCTTGCTAGCAGTCTGCCTCAATTCAAAATCCTTTCTTTTCTGTGGGTAATATGCTACAGGAGAATCATAGCTCACAAGAACTGGTATTTCAGGTGATAAAGCATAATCCACCAGGTCTTGTTTTGTATATTCAATGCCAGCCTTTATCAGAATCTCTTCAAATAATCTCTCATCTGTGGTTCTTAAAGTCTCAGTTGAAGGAAGCTTGATTTCATTTTTTACAATTGCTGGTCCCTTTTCAGAGAACTGTTGATCAATAGGCAAAATCCCAATCTCAGGATTCGTTACAATCAAGCCATCTCTATACAAGCTAACACTCGATGCATTTGTATAAGAAGGACCTACTAAAGGACTTAATGCTCCTTGAATTCCTATACTTTGACTAACACTTAATTGATTTGAAGAGATTATTTCATTACTAGGATTATTTAATTCATAAACTTTAAAGTAATATTCTGGATCACCTGAAGAATCTTCTTGATATTCTGCACTCCAAGTAAATTTAACAATACCATGATTTAATGTTAGTATTTGAGGATTAATATTTACTTTATCATCACCATTGCCAAATACTTCATCTATAAAACTATCATCTTCCCATATAGTTACATTAATTTCTTGACCATCACAATTAGTTGCAGTTATAGTAGCATCTACTAATTCATTTTCACCAGCAGAAGTTTGATCCCAAGAAGCAGAAGTAAGAGTACATGCATTTACTGATTTTATAAATAAAAAAATAAATAAAGGTACGATTAAAATTACAGCACTCTTTTTTAGATTATTATACATTTTAATATCTAAGTAATTCTAAATACGATTTTACCTCATCATGAAAACTATAAATCTTACTATAAGCTGCTTTTTGGTGGTTTTCTAGACTTGATCTAATTAAGACATTTTCATAAAACTTCTTAAAAAATCCACTATCTTTGTATTTATTTTGTCTATTTGTAACTAAATCTGAATTAAAATATATTATTACTGTACCAGAATTCATTTTTATCTTTCTACCTTCCTTTTGAACTTCTACTTCTTTTAATCCTAATATTAAAAAATCTATTGTAAATAATATACTAAAATAATCATCTATTAATTTTTCTCCTATCCATTTCACTTCTAGTTGTTTACTAGGACCTTTTATACGTTCAACATAACGTTCTTCTATAAAATTATTTTTCTCATCGCCATAACCATTAAAGTCCAGCCAGAATTTCATTTTTTTGTATAATTCTTCTAAATGAAAGATACCTGTCCACTGTAGTTTAAGCCTAGAACATATATTTATCTTCTCTGACATAAGAATTACAGATAAATTTTAATTAATAATCTTTTCGGTTTTAGATATGAATATTAATCACGGATTTTATTATGTCTAAAAGCTCTTTCACTTCGTTATCTAGCTTGGAATTATAATCATTAATTTTCTCTTTAATTATATAGTTACTATATATATTAAACAAAAATTTTTTAATTGCACTTGTATGCCAATTATTTTTATAGTCTAATTCTAAAAATGCTTTTGTGGTTATCTCCATATCTCCTTTATATAATTGTTTTTCTCTTATTTTTATTTTTGTTATGTATCTTATAAAAAAACTTGTTTCTATATTGAATTTTACATATCCATCTACTTTACGTTCAGCAACCCATTGTATTAAGTACTCATCCCCTATATCACGAATTTTTTCCGTATGCTCTTTTTCTTGAAATGTATAATTCTTAGAATCAAACCACGATTTAGCTTCTTTGTACAAGGTTTCTATATCAAATATACCAACCTCTTTTATTTTTATATCAGCTACACTAACTTTTTTACCTATCATTACTAAATAAATTTTTAATGTTATTAATATATTTTATGGTTTCAGGAAGATTTAAAAAATAATACTTATTTGGTGTATTTATGAATTTAAAAGAATTAAGAAAAATAAATCTAGATGAAACAAGTAAAAAAATTAAAGAAAGTTTTAGTAAAGATTTGTTAATTATAAGAGCTATTCATAATCTTGATGAGCTAATCAAGGTAATAAATAAGTTAATGGGATCTTTACGTGAATGGTATTCTTATTATTATCCTGAATTAATTAGAAATATTCAGACTAATGAGGAGATTTTAGATTTAATTTTAAGCAATAAAAAAAGAAATGATAGTATAGGTTATGATTTTAATAATGAAGATTTAGATTTAATAAATAATTTTGCTAAATCCATAAAGAATTTGTATAGTATTAAGCAAGAACAAGAAAATTACATAGATAGAATAATAAAAGAAATTTGTCCTAAATTAAGTAAAATAACTGAAACTTTGGTTATTGCAAGATTAATAGAGAAAGCAGGTAGTTTAAAGAATTTAGCTCAATTACCAAGTAGCACAATTCAAGTTTTGGGGGCTGAAACTTCTTTCTTTAAAGGTCTGAAAACTAAGAAATCACCTAAATTTGGGGTGGTTTTTTCAAGTTCACTCGTTGTAAATGCGAGAAAAGAAGATAAGAGTAAAATAGCTAGAAAATTATCAAATAAAATAGCTTTGGCAGCAAGACAGGATTATTATGGTAAACATTGAAAAGACTAAATTTGAAGGTATTTATTTTTATTGGAAAGATAAAAAGAAAATTTTACTAACTAAAAATTTAACTCCAAGTAAAAAATACTTCAATGAAGATTTAATTTCTGAAAATAATATAGAGTATAGAGAGTTTGATGTTAGAAGAAGTAAATTGGCTAGTGCGGTATTAAAAGGAATAAATTTTCTTCCGTTTAAACAAGATAGTATAGTTTTGTATTTAGGAGCTTCTTATGGGTATACCTCAAGTTATGTTTCCGATATATGTAATAATGGTTTTATTTTTGCTTTGGATTTTGCCCCCAGAGTTTTAATGGACTTGTATTTTTTATGTAAAGAAAGAGAAAATATGACTTGTTTATTATATGATGCTAATCAACCTGAATTATATAAAGATAAAATTATAGAAGTAGATATAATTTATCAAGATATTGCACAGAAAAATCAAGTTGAAATTTTCTTGAAAAATATAGCAAGATTTTTAAAGAAAAAAGGTTATTGTATAATTGCAATAAAAGCAAGAAGTATAGATACACTAAAAAAACCTGATAATATATATAAAGAGGTGGAGAAAGAATTGGAAAAAAATTTAAGGATCATAGATAAGATTAAATTAGATCCATTTCAAAAAGATCATTGTTTTTTTGTTTGCCAGAAAAAATGAGAACTATAGAAGATGCTATTGGATTAGCTGCTACTAAAATTGCTAATGATATAGATGCTAATTGTATTGTTTCTGTTACAGGCATGAATAATAAAAAAGAAGGTATAGAAGAAGATCATTTACATTTAGACGTACAAGTTGCTATTTTCAAGCAGGTTAAAAAAGGGGTTTATAGTAAAATTGATTATCAAACTAGTATTAGCAAAGTTTCTTATGGTTCTATTGTTCCTATTAAAGAAATATTAATGGAGGGTATAAGTAAAAATTATATTAAGAAAGGTGATAAAGTAGTGTGTGCCGCAGACGCAAGTATAGGTTCAGGTTATAAAGGATTATTATTTGTATTTGATGTAGATAGGGTATTCTTTAATATAAGTACTCATAATTTAGCTGAAAAAACTAGTCCTGATGTTATAGAAACTTTAGTTAATATAGCTTTAGAAATATCAAAAGAAGGTAGAGAAGGAAGAAGAGTAGGAACTGCATTTGTAATTGGGGATAAACAAGAAATTTTAAAATATATTAAACAATTAATTATTAATCCATTTGCGGGATATCCTGAAAGTGTAAGAAAAATAACTAATCCTGCTTTAAAAGAAACCATAAAAGAATTTTCTCAATTAGATGGAGTATTTGTTGTAGATAATTCAGGAATGGTCGTTACAAGTGGGGCTTATATTGATATACCTACTTTAGATTTAGAAATGCCACAAGGTTTAGGAACAAGACATAGGAGTTGTGCTGCTATTACTAAAGAAACAGGGTCTATTGCAATTGTAGTTAGTCAAAGTGGTTCAGTAAGGGTTTTAAAGTCTGGTAAAATAGTTTTAAAGTTGCAATAATTTTTCTGGGCCTGTAACTCAACCTGGATTAGAGTACCAACCTCCTAAGTTGGAAGTTCTGAGTTCAAATCTCAGCAGGCCCGCTAAAATTTCTCAAAGACTTTAATTAATTCAGAAGAAGTTTTTTTCCATGAAAACATTTTAGTTACTGTTTTACGAGCATTTTTTCCTATTTTTAATCTTAATTTTTTATCTTCTATTAATTTAACTAAATTTTCCTTTAAAGATTTTTCACTATTTAGCTTAATAAAAAATCCATTGTAACCATGATGAATATACTCTTTAATTGCACCTATAGGAGTTGCTATCACAGGAATTTCAGTTGACATTGCTTCTATAGTAGAAATTGAACTTGTTTCTGTTAATGAAGGTAAAACATAAATATCCATTGCTTGTAAGTATGGAGCAACATCTTTTACAAATGAGGTAATTCTTATGTCTTTTCCTATTAAATCTCTTTTTGCTTTTTCTGAACCATCGTCTCCAACTAAAAGAAGATATAATTTATATTTATCTTGTAGTTCCTTAAATGTTTTTACAAGTAAAGATAAATTTTTTTCATGGCTTATACGTCCAGAATAACCTATAACAATGTAATCAGAGTTAATTCCTATTTTTTTCTTCGCTAAATTTTTATTTTTCGTTGGAATAAATTTTTTTGAATCAAGACCAACCCTTATTACAGTTTTTTTAGTTTTGATTCCAGCTTTTTCTAAAGTTATAGAAGTATTTACTGAAGGGACTATTAATAAATTACATTTGTTATAAAGATTTTTTGAAATAATTTTCATTAAAGAAGTTGCATGTATTTTTAGAATTTTAGGAAAATTAATTGCTTTAATGAATAATTCCCATTCTATTGAGTGTGTGAATGCTATTGATGGTTTATTTAATTTACTAGCATAGATTATTGATAATGCTCCTATAGGACCTATAGTTTGAGTAAAAATAATATCATGACTTAAAACATGATTTTTGATTAATTCACGATTTAATTTGGCTGGTCTATAATTTGCTATATTTATTTTTGTGATAGGAATTTTTATTATTTCTACATCTTTATAATTAATATGATTTCCAGGATATTCAGGAGCAATAATAGTTATTTTATATTTTTTAGCTAATAATGGAATTAGATTATGAAGAAAAATTGCTATACCATCTATTCTAGGTAAAAAGGAGTCCGTACATATTAATAATTTTTTCATCTATCTCACTTGGTAAAATCGTTCTGCATACTTGCAATTATTATTTAATCCATTAATTAATGCTCTAAGATAAATCCACGGCATTAATTGGAATATTACAAATTTTTGACTTTTAATTACTTTTAGTGCTTTTAATTTAGTTTTAAAACTATCTGTTATGTCTGTATATAAAATAGGATAATTAGTTTTATTCATAGTTAATGGATTCCAAACATCAAAGGTAAAAACTTTAATATCATTTTTAAAACTATCAAGTGTTTTATTTACTATTGAGTTTACTGCTCTATGGTCAGGATGTATATCAGCAGAAGAATGAGTAAAGATTCTTTCTGGATTATATTTTTTAATTATATCTTTTAATTTTTTCATTAATAAGTTGTCATCAACGAATTTTGAAATCTTTACATCAGGTAATCCTAAAAAAATAGTTTCAGTTGTTCTTATTATTTTACTAGATATTTTTGTTTCTTTAATTCTTGTTTTTGTAAGTACTTCTTCTTTTAAGATTGGGTCACTTTTTTCACCGTATGAAAAAATAACTACATTAACCTTGTCCCCTCGTTTAATATATTCTATTAAGGTTCCTCCACATCCTATTACCTCATCGTCAGGGATGAGCGCAAATAACTAAAGAAGTTTTGCGCATTATACCACCCCCCTTGTAAGCGTTTTTATCTCTATAAGTCGTTCAGACAAATTTGATTTTGGTTGTAAATAACCTTTTAATTTCCACAACATTATTCTACTTAAAATCCTTAAATTAGAGAAACCTATATGGTACATCCATTTTTTAAGATTATTTGGTCCATCAAGATTTATTGTATTAACAATCCAATTATAACCTCTCCTGTCCTTTACTCCTCTGTTATATTTAGTATTTAAGGTAAATCCAAATTTTCTTAATGAAAATTCAAGATCTCTAACTAGATTTTCTGAAGCAAATTGAGCAGATATTCTAGGATAAAAATTTTTATTAGTATGTTTTTTTGTAAAAATTATCGTAAAATCAGTATCGGATATGCCTTTGATACAGTACTTAAGTAATTCATCATTGACTTTAATCTCTTCTGGTATTCTAACTGTTTTAGACTTATTTTCTTTTATACCAAATTTGAATAAAAACTCACAAAATGATTTACCTGTAAATTGTAAAATATAAGCTCCGTTCTTACCCATAAAAGGTTTAATTTCCTTACCAATACATTTTTTAATTAATTCCGGTAAGTAATTCTCCATATAATCTTTATCTTCAATTGGATTTCCACTTATAAATATTCTATATTGATTTGAATTCCAATATTTATTAATACAACCATCACCAATAATTACACCAATTAACTCTGCCATATCAGGGTTTAAGCTATATTCTTTCTTATATCCCCATCTACAGTACCATGAACAAAATTTTCCCCGATTATTAAGATTCCTATTTTTTTGAACTAGGAATGTCTTACTACAAGTTTTACATTCTTTTTTTACAGAACCTATTCCTTTATTCCACGGTTTATGTCCAACTTTAAATCTTGTTTTCTTCATTTTTTCATTTTAAATGCGCCGACCGGGATTCGAACCCGGATCATCGGCTTACTCCTTGTTTAATGGAAGGCCGAGATTCTAGCCATTGAACTATCGGCGCTTAAAAATAAGGAATTTGGAATGTTTATAAAATTTGTGAATAATTATAATATACATTAATATATATTTTATACTATAGAAATGTATTTATATTGAATTTAACTCAATTTTATTACTAAAAAAGGTGCTAAAAATTGGTAAACAAAGATAACGCCATAGTATTTCTTGCATTATTAATAGTTGCGGCTATAGCCTTTATAGGTATAATTTATCAAAATAATTTAAGTGGATTAGCTGTTAAATCTTACACTCCTCAAGAAGGAGAGGGACAATTAGCAGTTTTAACTACAGCTGCATGTTCTGAAACTGATAATGGTTTTGATGTTTTTGTAAAAGGAACATGTAAAAAAGGTAGTAGACAATATACTGATTATTGTTCAGGAGGAGGAATAGTAGAATCAGTGTGCGATGGTAATAAATGTATACTTAATGCCACAGCATGTCCTAGTGGTTATACTTGTAATAATGGTGCTTGTATTACTGTAAAATGTTTAACTAATAATGATTGTAATGATAACAATGATTGCACTAAAGATATTTGTAATCTACCAGGTACAGATAGTTCATATTGTTCAAATACTATAATAACTCCATGTAGTGGAAATGGCATTTGTGACCCTGGAGAAACTTGTACTAATCAAGATTGTGAAGGACGCCAAAATGGATGTACTTTTGGATATGTTTGTAGAAGTGGAGGTTGTATATTTGTAGGAAATACTTCAATTTTCTCAACTACAACTAATGAATATAATGCTCCTCTATCTGGATTATCAGAAACTACTTCTGTTTCATGTAAAGATAGTGATGGAGGCATAAAATACTATAATTATGGATCTGTTAATATTGTAGATAATTCAAATGGAGCGATAATTTCAACGTATTATGATTATTGTGGTATATTTACTAAAGGGAATAATTTAAAAGAATATTATTGTAGTAATAATCAAGCATACTCAGCATTTTATAAATGTCCTTTTGGTTGTAGTGGTGGTAAATGTCTTTTAGAAAGTGGTTAATATAATAAAGATTAAATTCTATTGTTAAGTTTTAACTATAAAACACAAAACTTTTAAATTTATATTAATTAATGATATTATGAAAAGTAAAAATATATTTGTATTTATTTTAGTAATTATTATATTTTTAGGAGGAATTTATTTAGGTAGAACTTTGTTTAGTGATAAAACTATAGAAGAGAAAATAGTATATAAAGAAAGTAGTGTAAAAGATTTAAGAAGAAATGAAATAGGAATACCAGCTGTAAATGAAAATAATAATGGTGTAATTGCAACTTTAGTAACAGAAGTCAAGCCTGGTAATGGTTTGGTTTTAGTTAATATTAATGATATATTAGCTGATTTTTACACTCAGTTTAGTGCAAGAACTGCTGCTAGTGTTGCCAGTAATTATACAGGAGTTAATTTAAGTAATATTGATGTTGTTTATCAAATTAAGGCTAATGCTTCTATTGTGGGGGGTCCAAGTGCTGGAGCTGCTATGACTATTGCTACTATAGCTTTACTTAGTAATAATCAATTAAAAGAAGATGTTATGATTACTGGAGCTATAAATGAAAATGGAAATATAGAGAGAGTTGGGGCTGTTCCACAAAAAGCAGAAGCAGCTAAAGCTATAGGTATTAAATTGTTTTTAATTCCAGTAGGAGATAATTTTTTAGCTACTGAATATGAAAGAGAAAAATCATGTAATACTTATAATGGCAAGGAATTTTGCCAAGTAGTTTATAAGGCTAAAGAAATTAGGGCTTTTAGTGATAGTGATTTAGAGATAAAAGAAGTTAAAAATATAGATGAGGCTGTAAAACTATTCTTAAAATGAAAAAATCAAAGAAAAAAGTAAATAAATTATTAGTATTATTAACATTAATTTTCATAGGAATTATTTTCTTTAATTTTTATACAATTAATTACTATAAAAAAGCTATTAATACTTTTGATCAAGTAAAAGAAGATAGATTAAAAGAAATTAGGACCATAGATGAAGAAGAGATTAAAGATGCTTTAAATTTAGATAATTATTTAGAAGCTACCATAAATTTAACTCAGAATAATTTAGTTTTTATAAGTAATTGCAGTGCATTAGTTATGACTATAGTAGATGCACAAGCTATTTCTATTTATCAAGGTATGAACAAAAAAATAGATGTAAGGCCTTCTACACATGACTTAATAGTTGATGTTTTTGATGATTTTAATATTACTACATTAATGATTAAAATTGAGCCTTTAGGGAGTGAGTTATATGCAGCAAGATTATTCTTAAAACAAGGAAATAAAATATTAAGTTTAGATACAAGACCAAGTGATAGTGCAGGTATAGCTGTAAGATTAAATACACCTGTTTATATAAATAAAGAATTGTTACCTAGAACTGTTAAGATTTGTTAATTCTTTTTCTTATTAAATAGAATGAAACTAATACTATTATTACTAATATTATATTTAGTGTTGTGAAGAATGGTATTTTTGTTCCAGGCAATGGTGAACAAGTTCTATTTGTAATTAACATATTTGTTATTGGTGGGTTTGCAGTTAAATCATAAGTTGTTAAATTAACTGTTTGCAAATAAATCCCAGAATTAATAGGATTTTCTGAACATCTACCTACTTGTTCTACATCATATACATCTGGGCTATAGTAATTATATGTATCACATGTTTCTGTTGGAGGGCAACATGTTTCACCATTACCACAGGTATAATTAGCTATTACATTACCACTACATGTTTGAGAACTACTACAACAAGTTCCAGGACAAGGTTCACCTGGATCTATACATAAATTTACATCAGTACATCCCCATATACCAGTTTGATTACAACATACTTTATTAGCTAATTGATCACATGGGAAGTTATCTGGATCACTATAACAATCTCCACCACCTTGACATGCTCCATCAACACAATTCATTCCTATACTAGCACAATCAAAACTAGATTCTGATAAAAATCCAGTTGAATTGCAATAAATTTCATTTAAATTAGTGCTACTAATACAACTATCAGTTAGTGTTGTGTTGAAATATTCAATGAGTATATATTTACTCTTAACACCATAGGCTGTTCCTTTTATAGTGTAATTTTGAGTTGGTAAATCAGTATCACTACAATCGACTTTACAAGTAAAAGGATCTTTACATCCGAAAGGACATATATAAGTATCAAATACAGTATTATTTCCATTACATTTATACTCTTTTAAAATTCCATTACTACAAGTATCATTATAAACAACGTTTCCAGGATTTATTGTTACACCAGCTTTAAAGTAAGCTGGTCTGTATGATAATCTATAAATATCTCCTCCATCACTGTTATCTGGAGTACAAGTTTGAGAAGAACTAACACAAGCTCCATTCTGGCATACTAGTCCGTCTGAAACACAATTATGAGTTTGAGAAGCATTAATGTTCCCATTACAATAATATTCTCTTAACGTATCTGAATTTCCTACACAAAAATCAGTGTAGCTATACCCTATGCTATTATAATTTCCAGTAATTGTTCCTTGTGTAGGATAAGTTATACCACTATCAGTATCTGAACATGTATCAGAAATAGCGCCTGCAAATTTAAAATTACCTGCTAAATTATTTGTCCCACTTACATAACTTCCAGGAATATAATTAGGATTGTTGTATAATGAAGCATTTCTAGGATAGACTCTTTTAGTTAGACAATCATTGGTTATGTCAGGAACTATCCAATTAGTACTTATAGTTTGAGGGGTTAGAGTATTTGTCATACTTAAACTTCCAAAAACTCCACTTATATCACCACCAGTTTTTGTTACATTACAAGAAGGATTAATTATAGAGGTATCGTTTGCATCTACTTGTATGTATTTAGTTCCTGCACATTGTCCTGTATATGTAATAATTATGGCAACTGGGTCTCCTTTTTCACAATCAGAACTAGTTCCATAAAAAGGACATAAAACTCCGCTTAACTCTACTTTTTGTAATATACAACCACAATCAGGATCATTATTATCAACTAAACCATCACAATCATTATCATAACCATCTGTACATCCATTTCCAAAATTACCTTGTTCTGTAGTAGGAGCATTTCTACTCCATGTCCAAGGATTTGCAAGTTTTCCTACATTTCCTACATTACAAATTAAAGGAGAACCACCACAATCATAAAAAGATTGATTACATTGTTTTGATTGATCACAAATTTCAGAAAGAACTGGAACACAAGTAGGAGAATATGGATAATAGTAATATATACTATTTATGTTTTGATCTGGGCATTTATCATAACATTCTGAAGGAGGTGAAATTGGATTACAACCTTCTATTGGTTCACAAGTACATGTACAGATAGGTGGTTCAGTTTTTGGTGTTGCAGCATAACATACATTACAATTATTTTGAGTAACTTTGCACACAGTTCTGCCACCTTGGTTTTCAGGTACTGCCTTACAATCACCTTGAGATTTAACGTTATTGGTTAATGTTAATGAAAACATTACTAGAATAATTAATAGAAAAATATTTTTAAGTAAAACACCTTTTTTCATATTATTACCTTATTTTTGCTTTATATTTAAACTTTTTCTTTTAAAGGCTTCATCTATTTGTTTTTTAGTCCATCCTTTTAATAATAAAGCTTGTCTTATTCTAAATTCAGGAATACCTTTTTTTAAACTACTATTAACATAATTTTCAAGAACAATTTGTTGAACTTTATTTTTAAATATATTTGGTTTAATTATATCTTTAATATGAATTTTACCTTTAACAAAGAAATATGTCAAAGCTAAAATACCTAAAAGTAATGGTATTAAAATTAACCATATTGAAGAACCTCTTTTACAATCTTGAGGACACCAATTACTATCTTCTATAGGTTTTTCACATACCTTATTACCACATTCATATGTTATTTCAGGTTCTTTAAATACAATTGTTTTAGTATTTCTTATATCTTGTAATTGTCCTTCTGGTAATAAATAAATATATTCTATGTAATCATTAACATTACTAAATTTAGCTGCATTATTATTAAAAATCTCTAAATCTTTAGTTAGGAAAATTGCTTCTTCTGGATTACATTGAGTAGAACAAATATTAGCTAGTCCATTAAGATCTTCAAGTACAATTAAATTATTTCCATTGTTTATTGAAATTTGTTTCTTTACTAGTCTTTTACTTTCTTCTTTATCATTAATATATTTTATTTTTACTCCATATACATTAGTATTAATAACAACATCTCTTTGATTTAGTTCATATGTAGAAGTTTTGTATTCTATGGTAGAAGGTAAATCTATTATTCTTGGATTAATGTCATCTATGTTACTTATTTTTGCGTTTGTCTGAAATGAACTTATAACAAAAAATGATTTAGGAGTAGTGTCTTCTATATTTGTAATTTTATTAAAAATATCTTCGTAAGTAGGATCTTTTTCTTCCATACTTACATTAGAATTAAGAGTTTCTTCATATTTTGATTTTAAATCATCTAATTCATCTAAACTAGAATCTAAATAAGGCAAATAAATATTATAAATATCTTTTATTACTCCTTTTTGATTTTGAAATAAATTCTTAGTTTTTTTTATTGTATTTTTATTTGAATTTATAATGCTACCAATATTATCTTCTAAAGCTCCTATGTAGATAATCTTTGATATAGAATTTTTAATATTATTTATTGTTTTTACTGTTAATTTTATTGTATAATTTCCAGGCAATAAATAACTATGAGTGGCTTCTTTAGTAAATGCACTTGAATTATCTCCAAAATTCCATTCCCATGAAGCTATTACGTCTTTAGATTCTCCTATAAATTTAATTTCTTCATTTTCTAAAGCAAAGTTTTTATTTAGTGTAATAGAAACATCTGGCAATGAAGTAACATTAAAGTCTTGAGATGTTTCTTTATTGTTTAAATTAAAGGTTAGTTTATATTTACTTATTGTGTTAGGAGTAATTAAATTAGGTATTGTTTCTAGATTAATTAAAGCATAATCAAAGTTTATTTTTTCTGGAATTTGATTTATATTATATAAGGTAGATCTTTTTATGCTTTCTTCTCTTATGTCTAAATTATCTAAGGATATAGAACCTTTAGAACTTGAACTTATGTTAATTGGAATAAGACAGAAATTATTATTATCAAGAGTACATGTTCCTAAATAGTCATTTATAGCATCTATAAATTTATTATTTGAAAATGTAGTCTTATTTTTTAATTCTGTATCGTAAATTGCATATCTTAAATTGTAGTAATATGAATAACTATAAAGAAATTCAAATACAGGCATACTATAATAATCTTTTACTTGAGAACTTTTACTATACAAACATATACTATGAATTCCAGAACTAGGATTAGGTATTTTAACAGAGCAAGATACTTTAGTTAAGGTAGTTCCGGGCTCAGGTAATTTACATTCTGCAATATTATCAAAAGAAGCTGTTAAGTTCCCTCCATCTGAAACTTTTTGTACATTAGCTGTAATCTCTATCAAAGTTTCATTTAATAGTTCATTTAAAGTTATATTTATATCTTCACATATTTTACTATTTTTTATAACTGCACTTCCTGTTGGTGCTTTACTTTCAGAAATTCCTTCTTGATAAATTGGATTACTCCATCTTAGAAAATTTCCTGCATATTCATACTCTGCTTTATGGTCATTACCTATATCTATAATAACATCTTTTGGAAATGACCCTTCTAAATTCAATCCTAGAATATCTAAAGAAGCATAATTTACTAGATTTTTTATCTTAACTCCAAATAAAAATGATTCTCTACTATTAAAATTCTTTACTAAGGTAGCAGAACCACCACTTTCTACATAATAAGATTCATTTATATTAAATAATATAGAATTACTTTCCAATAAATCCTTTATAGAAATTCTTGTTAGTTCATTATTATCTATTTTTGCTATTAATGGTGTGGATGAAGGTATATCATATACTGAAGTTATATTTAAATAACCATTAAATTGCTGTAAAGGACCATATTGCAATTGGTTTAAACTTAGATTTAAATCTAGAGAATTTACTAATGGTATTATGAGAAATATAAGTAATACTACTAATACACCTCTTTTCATAAGTTTAAATTAACTACCTTAGTATATAAAATTTATGATTTAATAAGTTTTTTACCTTTAGATTGAGGAACTATTTTAATCTTAGGATTTTTAAAATCTTTATATTTTCCTTTGAATAATTCATGAAGAAATATAGCTAATGCTCCTGCTTCTGAATGTGGTTGATTTGTAATTGAAATATTATAATTAGCTAAATGATAAATTTCAGGAGGAACTTTTTCTGAACCTATGATAATTATTTTATCTTTTTTAGATTTTCTTATTTTGTTTATTACTTTACTTAAAGGAATTCCATAAACTGTAAGATGAATTATTTCTGAATTTTTATTTAATAACTCTTTATAATTTTTGATGTATTCAATACTAAAAGGACCACCAAATTTCTCTGTAATTTTATTTATCGAGTCTATTAAAGATTTGTCATGTTGTCCAGTAAATAAAATTTTATCTGCTCCTAAAGCCCTTGAAATTAAAGCTACATGTGTAGTTAATCTTTTATCCCTTTCAATTCTATGACCTAACCTAAGAACCGTAATCATAGAAAAACTTTATAAAATGCATATTAAAAAACTTTTGTATGATAAAAGCTATTATTTTTGATTTAGGTAATGTTGTCGTATACTTCGATCAAATGATAACTGCAAGAAAATTAGAAAAATATTCAAATAGAGACTCTAATTATATTTTTGAAGTAATCACAGATAAAAATCTTGTAAGTTTGATTGAAACCAGTAAAATAACACCAGAAGAATTTTATAAAAGAATAAAAGAAAGAATAGGTTTAAAACTTGATTACAATGCTTTTGTAGAAAAATTCGAGAATATGTTTACCTTAAATCACGATGTTTATAATCTTCTAATAAAATTAAAAAATAAATATAAAGTATATGCATTATCTAATGTGAATAAAATACATTTTGATTATCTACATAATAAATATAAATTTTTAGATATTTTCCATGATATTACCTTATCATATAAAGTTAAAGCCCGAAAACCAGATAAAAAAATATATGAATATGCTATAAATAAAGCTAAAGTAAAGCCAAATGAAATTGTTTATATAGATGATATAAAGGAGTTTTCTGACATGGCTACTGAACTAGGCATAAATGGAATAAATTACACAAATACAGAAAAATTAATACAAGATTTAAGGAAATTAAATGTTAGTATATAAAACAAAACTTTTTAAATATAGTCTTTTTAAAATTAAGCATGGAAGATAAAAAATCAAAAATAGAGAGAACTTATTTTAAATATTATAAAATATTAATGTTTATTCCTATTGTCATATTAGTAATTTCATTATTAATAGTAGGAATAAAATATGCAAGAACAGGAGATTTTTTTGATAAGGATGTAAGTTTAAAAGGAGGAGTTACAGTAACAATTTATATTTCTAATGAAATCGATATTAATAGCCTAGAAAATGATATAAAAAATAATTTTATTAATTCAGATGTAGATATAAGAAGATTGGGTGAATTTGCTACTACACAAACAAATGGAATTACAATAGAAGTTTCTGATGTTAAAGAAGAAGATTTAAGGAAGTTTTTAGAAACTAAATTAAATATAAAATTAAATCAAGAAAATTATAGTGCAGAAGAAACTGGACCTAGCTTAGGACAATCATTTTACAAGGAATTAATTATTGCTATAATATTTGCATTTATTTTAATGTCTATTGTGGTATTAATTACATTTAGAACTTTTATTCCTAGTATTGCTGTAATATTTGCTGCTTTTACTGATATAATGTTTGCTTTAGCTATGGTTAATTTACTTGGAATGAAAATTTCTTCAGGGGGGGTAGTTGCTTTCTTAATGTTAATTGGTTTTTCTATAGACACAGATATTTTACTTACAACAAGAGTAATAAAAAGAAGAGAAGGTGCTTTATTTGAGAGAATGTTTAGTGCTTTTAAAACAGGAATTACCATGACTTTAACAGCTATTTTTGCTTTAGCTGTAGCTTATTTTGTAACGAATTCAGAGGTTTTAAGACAAATATTTTTGATTATTGTTATAGGTTTGATTATGGATATTTTTAGTACATGGTTTACTAATACAGGTATGTTGGTATTATATTGTAAAAAGAAAAATATAACTTAAAATGAAATTAACTAGAATATTTAAAAAATGGAGAGTAATTTTATTAGTAATTGTTTTATTACTTAGTTATTTAATTATAAGTCCAAGTTTTTCTAGTCAAGGTGTGGCTATAAAAAATATAGAACAAAATTCTAGTGCAAGTACAGCAGGAATGCAAGGACCAAGTGCAACTGCTACTCTAAAATCAAGAGAAAAAATTTTAGCTGTAGAAAATACACAAATTAAAACATTAGATGATTATGCTAAAGCTACTTCTATAATACCTTTAAATAGAACTTTAAGGATATATACTGATAAAAATCCAAGTGGTTATGTTTTACTTAAAGATTCTGAAGATTTGGGTGTAGTAGTTGAAGAAGCAGCTACTTCTAATTTAAAAAAAGGTCTTGAATTACAAGGAGGAACTAGGGTTTTATTACAACCAGTAGAAAAAATTTCAGATCAACAAAGAGACGATTTAATTGCAGTAATGGAGAATAGACTTAATACTTATGGGTTAAGTGATATAAGAATTAGGAAAGCAGATGATTTACTTGGAAATAAGTACATTGTTGTTGAAATAGCAGGAGCTAGTAAGCAAGATGTTAAGGATTTAATTGAAAGTCAAGGTAAATTTGAAGCTAAAATTGGAAATGAATTAGTTTTTACTGGTGGAAAAGAAGATATAACCTTTGTTTGTAGAAATGATGGTACTTGTTCGGGGATAAGACAATGTAATCCTGGGCAAAATGGCTATTTCTGTGAATTTGAATTTACTATAAGATTAAGTCCAACAGCAGCAAAAAGACATGCAGAAGTTACTAAAGATATTCCTCTAAATACAACTTCTCAAGGTGGTCAAATATTATCTAAGAATATTGATTTTTACTTAGATGATAAGTTAGTAGATAGTTTACAGATAGCTGCTAGTTTAAAGGGTGTAGAGGCAACTCAAATTGCTATTTCAGGACCGGGCTTAGGAGCTACTCAAGATGAAGCTATTCAAACTGCTTTAAAATCAATGAATAGATTACAAACTATTTTAATTACAGGAAGTTTACCTTCAAAATTAGAAATAATTAAGATTGATAGCATAAGTCCATTATTAGGAAAAGATTTTACAAGGAATGCTATGATTGCTGGGTTGCTTGCATTAGCTATGGTTGCCTTAGTTATGTTTGTTAAATATAGAAAATTAAAAATTACTATTCCAATTATGATTACTTCTTTAAGTGAAGTTACTATAATTTTAGCTATATATGCATTATTTAAGGCTAATTTGGATTTATCTGCTATTGCTGGTATTGTTGTAGCAGTAGGAACTGGAGTAAATGACCAAATTGTAATTACTGATGAATTTTTAGCTAAAGAAACTCAATATTTAAATTGGAGACAAAGAATAAAGAGAGCATTTTTTATAATATTAAGTGCATATGCTGTTGGTGTAGCTTCTATGTTGCCTTTATTAAGAGCTGGTGCGGGATTATTAACAGGATTTGCTTTAACTACAATTATAGGAATAACAGCAGGAGTATTAATAACTAGGCCTGCATATGGAGCTGCAGTAGAAGTTTTATTATCAGATGAAAGGTAAAGTTTATATATTAAATTAATTTTTTATTTAATATGAACAAAAGAGGTTATGTAGGTTATTTAATTGTAATTTCTTTACTTCTTGTTATAGCTTTAATTGGTTTTGTATATACAGGAAGAGTTACTACAGATAATAAATTTTGTAGTGATTCTGATTTTGGTAAAAGTATTCATACTAAGGGAACATGTTCATCTGCAAGAAATACATTAAGAGATGGTTGTACTAGTCTTACTAATTTATATGAGGCTTTTTGTACTTCTGATATTAACGGGCAATTTTGTATAAGAGAAGGTATAAATTGTCCAACTGATTATTATTGTTATAATGGAGCTTGTATAAATAGACAAAGTAATTTTGCTTGTTATAATGTTACAGATTGCAATGATAAAAATCCTTGTACTATAGATTTATGTAATTTTCCAGGTACTAATCAATCATGGTGTTTAAATAGAAAGATAGATGGATGTAGTATCAATGTTAAGTGATTAATAAAGCTTATATATGAATTATAATAAAATAAAAGAGGTGATATGATGGCTGCAATTGAATTATATATTTTACTAGGAGCAGTAGCTGGTATGATTTATGGTTTAAGAAGAATTTATATTTTAGAGAATAAAATTGAGATTTTGGATGAGAAAATAGAGAGGATGATAGAACATTTACAGAAAAAAAAGAAGTAATTATCTTTCTAAATTTTTATAGTATTTTTCTGCTTCTTTTAAAGATTCTATTGTACCAATATCAAACCATTTTTCTTTAAAGACGTAACCATATACTGACTTGATTTCTGATAAATATTTAATGAAATTTCCTAGGTTGTCTTTATGGTTATTTTGTTTTATATATCTATTAAGATAATAGGTGATATCTTCTGATTTAAATTTATAGCAAGCTGTACTTACTAAAGTTGATTTTGGATTATTTGGTTTTTCTTCAAAATTAAGTATTTTTTTCTTATCATCAATCTCTACAACACCAAATCTTTTAGCTTTTTCTAGATTTTTTATATTATACAATGCTACGCAAGTCTTATCTTTAGAATATTTTATAAAATCTTCAATATCAAACTCAAATAAATTATCCCCTCCTATAACTAATAAATCTTCTTCTTTAGGATTATAAAGTGTACGTAACCCTGTAAAAAAATGCATATCCCCAACTGCCCCTAAACGTTTCTCTATTGTTTCCGTCTCATCACTTATTAGTCTTATATCAGAATTTATTGGTCGACTTATAAATAATGAATTAAACCATCTTTGGAAATCATCATAGAATTTATTATTAGTTAATATCCAGATATCATGAAAATTTAGTTTATCTATAATTCTTTCTATTACAGGTTTCTCATTTATTTTAAGTAGGCATTTAGATTTATCTTTAGTTAATTCATTTAATCTTGTTCCGTATCCTGCTGCTAGTATTAAGGTTTTCACTTTATTACTCTCAATTCAATATAGATATCTGTTGCAGGAAATATATAAGCTAGGTTAGTATCGTAAATTCTTGGAAATTTATTGGCAAACCATTTAATAAAAAATCTCAGTTTGGAGAATAAAATCTTTCTTTTTACAACTTTAAATTTATTTTTTAGATTTTCATGTTCAAATGTCGTTGCAGCAAATCCTCTCTTATGTTGTATATCTTCCCAACAATAACCAGAACTGAAATGAGGTGTAAGAATTTTAATTATTGTATTATTCTTACTTACTCTATGTAACTCTTTCATAACGCTATAAGGATTATTTAAGTGTTCTAGGATATTATACATTAATATTTCTTCAAACTGATTGTCTTTAAATGGATAGGGTAATTTATTTAAATCATAAACTAAATCAATCCCCTTTATTTTTTCAAAATCAACATTAAAATACCCTTTTCTAATATCTTTTCCACATCCTAAATTTAATTTATTTTTAATTTTCATTTTTGATTTGTTATTTCAATTTATAAAAAGATATTTAAAAGTTTCCGCATAATATAAAGTATAATTTAATTAAGCGCAGAGGAAGGGATTTGAACCCTTATATCCTTGCGGAAACCAGTTTTCGAGACTGGCGCACTACCAGATTATGCGACCTCTGCAAAACTATTTAAAATGTGGCAAACAAGAATATAAAAATGTTACTTATGTCTCACAATTTATGAATTTAAAAGGAATGTTTTTAAATACTTCTAAACCAAACATATTTATGGTAAACGAGAATCTTAAAAAAATAGTTAAAGGAGCAGCTTTAGTTTTTATAGGAATAATTATATCTAAAATATTTACATATTTCTACAGATTATACATTGCTCGTTATCTAGGAGCAGAAAATTATGGTTTATTAAATCTAGGATTTGCTGTTTTAGGAGTTGCTACAGCAATTAGTCTTTTGGGATTGCCAAGTGGGGTTCTAAGATATGTTTCATATTATAAAGGGAAAGAAAATTATAAGAAAGTTACGTCAACTATAATATCAAGTTTAAAGATTACCATTCCATTAAGCATTATTATAGGTATTCTGCTATTTATATTTTCTAAAAACATATCAATTCATTTATTTCATACAGAGAAACTTATTATAATAATAAAATTATTTGCTATTTTAGTTCCATTTTCTGTAATTTTATCGAATTTAGAAGTTATTACACAAGCATTTCAGAAGATTAAATATAATATATTTATAAGAAATATTTCTGAAAGTAGCATTCAATTATTTTCAACGATTTTATTAGTATCTATTGGATTAGGAATATTGGGAGCTGTTATAGGATATATGATAGCTATATTTTCTAGTGCTTTATTGTTTTTTTTAGTTGTACAAAAAAAGGTTTATCCATTTATTAATGCAAAGATAAAAATAGAAAATAATTATAAAGAAATATTATTTTATTCATGGCCACTAATCTTTGTTTATTTATTAGGTATGATAATTGCTTGGACTGATAATATTTTTATAGGATATTTTAAAGATGCTTCTAGTGTTGGATTGTATAATACTGCTTTACCAACATCAAGACTGTTAATGATAATACCAACTACTATAATATTTCTTTTTATTCCTATAATAACTGAACTTTATGGGAAGAATAAGAAAAAAGAAGTTGAAAAGGTATATAAAACAACCACTAAATGGACATTTTTCTTGAATTTTCCTATTATGTTACTTATGATATTATTTTCTAAACAAATATTAAATTTTTTATTTGGTAAAGAGTATTTAGGAGCTGCTTCTGCTCTAGTAGTACTCTCACTTGGACATTTTTTTTATTCATTAACACAATTATCTAGCAGTGTATTACAAAGTATTAAAAAAACAAAAATAATATTGTTAAATTCAATAATAATAATAATATTGAACCTAATACTAAACATTTATTTAATATCTAAATATGGTATTTTAGGGGCGGCTATTGCAACTAGTATCTCTTTTTTTGTTAGTAGCATTCTTTTTTACTTTGAAGCCTATATTTTTACAAAGATTCAACCAATTACAAGTAATATGCTTAAGTCTATGATCGCAGGAGTTTTATCTACAGCTATAATATATTTAATTATAAAATTCATATTTGTTGATTTATCTTTATTACTAGCAATCCCACTTGCAATTATATTTTTTGTATTATACATAATCTTATTATTAATCTTTAAGAGTTTTGATAAAGAAGACTTATTGATAATTAGATCTATCCTAAATAAATTTAATATTAAATTATTTAAAAAATCATAATATTTTTTCTCTTTTCATTATTTCCTTTATTTCATCTTTAGTTAAAATTTTTTTATTAAAAGTTTTTGGAGATTTTATATTTTTAAATTTAGCTTGTTGAGGAAGTATTACATACATATCATCCATCTCTATTGTTCTACTTACTTCTTCTTCAGTCATTAAAGATTCATTCATTTTTTCTCCTGGATAACTGCCTATATAATTAATATTTATATCATTTGGATCATAATTATATTTAGGAGCTAACTCTTTTATCATAACATCTGCTATATCTGTTATTTTAGCTATGGGCATTTTTAAAACAAATATTTCCCCTCCTTTTGCTATTGTTGCAGATTTTAAAACTAAATTAACTGCACTTTTTACAGACATTAAAAATCTTGACATTTCTTTATCTGTTATTGTAACAGGTCCTTTTTTGATTATCTGCTCTTTAAACAAAGGTATAACAGACCCCCTAGAATTTATTACATTACCGAATCTCACAGTAGTAAATATTGGTTTAGCAACCTTTCTGTAAAATGTAGCCCAGCTCATTAATTTTTCTGCTAATAATTTGGTTGTTCCCATTGTACTATTAGGATTAACTGCTTTATCTGTACTAATAAGAATTACTTTCTCTACACTTTTTTCTCCCAAGGCAACCTTTATTACATTTTGTGTTCCAGTAATATTTGTTTGAATAGCTTCGAAAGGATCATATTCACACCATCTAACATGTTTTAAAGCTGCAGCATGAAAAATAAAGTTGATATCTTCTATTGCTCTCTTTAATCTTTCTAGATCTCTAATATCACCTAATAAATATCTTACTTTAGTATCTGGACCTTGTGGAAGTTCTTTTTCCATTTCATATTGCATGTGTTCATCATTACTGAGAACTCTTATAACTTCTGGATCATATTTAAGTAATTGTCTAACTATTTCACTACCTATAAAACCTGTTCCTCCTGTAACTAAAATTCTTTTATTTTTAAATATATTATTAGTTTTTTTCATTTTGATTATTTATATTTGGATATTACTTCTTCTAAACTATTACAAACTCTTTCTATTGTTTTATCATCCATCTGAGTAAAGAAAGGTAAGGCCAAAGTTGATTTACTTACTTTTTCACAAACAGGAAAATCTCCTTCTTTATAACCAAACATTTTTTTATAAATTGGTTGTAGATGTATACAAGGAAAATAAAAGTTATTAGATATACCTTTATCATTTAATTTATCCATAACTATTTTTCTATCAATTGAATCATCTAACCTAATAACATAAACAAACCAACTTTTTTTAACATCGTTATTTATTTGTGGTATACTTACTCCATCAATATTTTTTAATATTTCTTCATATTTTTTAGCAACATTTTCTCTTTTTTCAAGTATTTCATTTATCTTTTTTAGTTGAACTAATCCTAAAGCAGCACTCATTTCATTTAACCTATAATTATATCCAATATTATCATGAACTAGCCATTCTCCATTTCCAGATCTTCCTTGGTTTGATAAACTTTTAATCATTTTGTAATAATCTTCATCATCTGTAACAATCATACCGCCTTCACCTGTTGTTATTTGTTTATTTGGGTAGAATGCAAATACTGCTGTTTCTCCGAATTTTCCTGTTTTAATTCCTTTATATTCTGCTCCTATACTTTCACATGCATCTTCAACTACTCTTAGATTATTTCTTTCTGCAATTTCAATTATTTCATCAATATTACAAGGATGTCCAAAAACATGAACTGGCAAAATAGCTTTTGTTTTATTATTTATTTTATCTTCAATTTTACTTACATCAATATTAAAAGTTTTTTCATCAATATCAACAAAAACAGGCTTAGTTCTTTCATAAATAATACAATTAGAGCTTGCTATAAAACTAAAAGGTGTTGTTATAATTTCATCACCTTCTTTAAGATCAAGAATTTTCATACATAAATGTAAACCACTAGTCCCACTACTAACACCAGCAGCATATTTTATGCCTATGTATTTAGCAAATTCTTCTTCAAACTCTTTTAATTTAGGTCCAAGACTATGTCTGCCTGATCTTATTACTTCACTAACTGCATTTACTTCTTCTTCATCTGTGTATGGTTTACTTAAAGGTACTATTTCTTCCATTTTTTAATTACCTTCTTTTTTTTCTACTATATAATCTAGTGGATCTATACCAAGTTTAACACCCAAATGCTTAAAATATTTTATTGCATCAATCTCTTCATCCCAATTAGTTCCGATTTTCTCTAATACTAGATAGTTGTCTAGAGTGCTAACTTTTAAACCTTTTTCGGTTCTACCAAAAATAAGACCTAAGGGACTATGAATATTTTTATAGTCTTTTGGTAAAGATGCTTCCCATAAATATAACTTTTTCCCATTATGGTAAGTAAATGCTCCTGGATATGGTTTTGTTAATGCTCTTATATTATTATATATACTTACTGTATCTTGGTTCCAATCTATTACACCATCTTTTGGGGTTCTTCTAGGAAAATAAGTAGCATCATCTTCATTTTGTTTAATAGGTTTTAATGTGCTTTCTTGTATTTGTTTTACAGCTTCTGAAATTAATTTTGGATATAAAGGAAGACATTTTTTAAGTACATTAATTGCAGTATCATTAAGATCAATTTTTACTTTTTCTTGAGTTATTATGTCTCCACTATCTATTCCATTATCAACGAAATGAACTGTTACTCCAGTTTCTTCTTCCCCATTTATTATTGCCCAGTTTATTGGGGCTCTTCCTCTATATTTAGGTAGTGGAGAGTTATGTGCATTTATTATTTTATATTTACTTATTAATTCTTCTTTTATGATTGAATGATATGATACTATTGTAATTAGATCAGGATTTAAAGATTCTATTTTTTTAATAAATTCTGGGTTATTTACATCATTTGGTTGGAATAATTGTAATCCTTTTTCCTTTGCTAAATCTTTTAATGAACCATAAAAATCATATTCTTTAAATCTTTCATAATTTTGTTGCTCTTTTTTATCAAAGTCGTCTGTTTCTGTTACTACTCCAACTATTTCATGTTTATTTTCTAATAAAGCTTCAAGGCTTAGGCATGCCCATTTTTGATGACCCATAAATAATATTCTCATTTTTGTAAAAATTCTCCATTTATTTCTAATTCAGATAATATTTTTGCTACTCTTGGTCCTGTTTTTCCATCTCCATATTTACTTTTACAGTCTTTAATTTTATTTTTAAATTCATTAATTATTATATAATTTATAGCACCTAATATTTCTTCTTTTTTATATCCTACATTAATAACGTTTTCAGATTGTTCTCTTCCATATTGTCTAGTTCCTATATTTATAGCTGGTAATTTAAATTCTGGAGCTTCTGTAATACCACAACTTGAGTTTCCTATAATTGCATTTGCTATACTCATAAGTCCTAAGAAATCTTTTCGTGGTATATTTTGATATATAATTATATTTTCCTTATTTTCATATGATTTAATAACTTCTATCATTTTTCTACCGCCTGGATCTGCATTAGGATAAATAACTATAGTTTTAAGTCCTGAGTCTATTATAGCCTCTAAGGTTTCTTTAATTTGGATAGGTGCTTCTTCTATTTCATTAGTCACAGAATGTTGCAATAATAATAAAATATTATCATCTTTTAAATTGTATTTTCTTTTTATTTCTTCTTTATTAGTGTAATCTCCATTTACAATTTGGTCTAATCCTGGATCACCCACTATAAAAATTCTTTTAGGATCTTCTCCAATTTTTTCTAAGTATTTTACAGAATTAGTATTTGAAACAAGATGAATATGAGCAAATTTAGATATAGCATGTCTTGCTGGATTATCTATTGTAGAAGTTATTTCCCCTCCTCTTAAATGAGCTATTGCTATTCCTGAATAAGCTGCTGATACAGCTGCACCTAACATTTCTGCCCTGTCACCCAATAATAACATTATGTCAGGATTATTTCTTTTAATAGAATCAGTAACACCAGTAACGCAACCTGAAACATACATTGCCATTGATGTTTTTGTATCATCTTTTTGGGTTACCTTCAAACCTTCATGCTTAAAATTATCTTTTCTAACTTCATCAATAGTATAGCCAAATTCAGGCATTAAATGCATTCCAGCTACTAAAACATAAAGATCCAAATTTTCATCTTTAGTTATAGCATTTAATACTGGACGTAAAAGCCCATAGTCTGCTCTTGTACCAGTAATAGCGCATATCTTCTTTTTCATAAGGAAAAATAGGTTAGAAAAGATTAAAAACCTTTTTATTATTGCCTTTTAAGAATGGTAACAAATTATCCTTGGTTTAACTTCAAAAACTTTTTCTCTTTTTTTAATAAATTATATTTTTTTTCATCACGTTGACCTATTAATTTAGCAGGATTTCCTCCAACTATAGATAACTTAGGAACATCTTTAGTAACAACTGAACCTATTCCAATTATAGAACCTTCACCAATTTTCACTCCAGGGGCTATAGTAACTCTTCTACCAATCCAAACATTATCTTCTATAATAACAGGCTTGAAAATTCTCTCTTTACTAAAAGGTAGAACATTAGAGTTTTTATAATCATGATTCCATGTATATATTAATAATTCTGATGATATACTACAATTATTGCCTATTATTAATCCTCCTTCACCTGATATTACAGAGTTTTTTCCTATATAATTATTATTACCTATTGAAATTTTATCCATACCACTTATATCTGATGGTTGTGCTATTAAAACATTTTTACCTATTTTTTTTATTCTTGTTCTTAAGTAATCATCTTTAATTAAATTGTAATAAGCATTTTTCTTGTCTATTACATATAATAGTATCTCGTTAAAGAACCTCCATATATACATTAAAGGAGGGATTTTCAAAATAGCATATAATAATTTAGATGGTTTCATATTATTACATATAAATAGAAAATCTTATAAAAGTATTTTTTATTATATCCATAATTGATTTAGTAGTTTATATTTTAATAACTTTAATATTTATATTTAAATAGGAGTACACTTTGGTTTAAGTCCTCCCTTAAAGACATAATTTACTAAATAAATTATATCACCTAATGACACATAACCATCTCCATTAGCATCAGCAGCCCATAATGAAACAGGACGAGTACTATCTTTAAAAATGAAATTTACTAGGTGTATAATATCTTCTAAATTAATTTTATTATAACCATTAATATCACCACATAAATAGTCTATTTTTACATTTATGGGTATTGAAACTGTGTCATAACCATCGTTTACTGTGACTAAGAAGCTGTATTGTCCTACATCTAAATAATTATTAGTTTTCCATGTAAATTCATTATTGTTTTGAGTAAATCTAGAATCATTTATTTCATAAGTTAAATTATCATTATCTAAATCATTAGCATTTACAATTATTTTTATAGTATCATATACAGTGGCATTAATATTATTTATTGGTTCTATAACTGATAATTGATTTTTTACTGTAAATGTATAATCAGAATCTGCAAATATACAATTATTATTTACATCACAAGCTAAACAGTTCCAAGTGTAAGAACCAGGTAGGATTTTCTTTTCAAAATGTAATAAATGGTAAGAAGGACCATAACTACTATTTACAATTTGTTGAGTCTCTATAGGTTCAAAATTACCTGTCCAATTACCATATAAAGTTATGTTACTTATTGGGCTAAATGACAAAGCAGCACAATTAAAATTTATATCTCTACTTTGTAGGATTTCGTTGTTTAAAGGGGATTCAAGATTAACTCCATCTTTAAATGAGATATTTCTTATTATTACTTCATCTATTACACCGTCAAAATAAAAAGGAGGTGAATTGTCTAGGGAGAACTTACCTATTTCAAGGTTATCTGTGCTATGTATTATGCTACTATTTGGAACTACACCTACTTGATCTAAAACTCCATTCAAATAAAGTCTAGTTGTTCCAGTAGTATGATCAAAGGTAGCAGCAACATGGTACCATTTATCTATATTTAATGTACTAACACCTCTTATTAAAATGAAACTTATAGAGGGGGGGCTGATATAAGTAAAAGTTAATCTACCTTGATTAATGGACAAATAATATCCTGCATTATCTGTTTTACGCCACTTACTTAATATCATGTCATGATTCGCATCAATACTCTTTGCTTTAATCCAAGCGGAAATTGTAATACTTTTTGGATTTAAAGTTGGATTGTTTTGGACTTCAATATAATCATTTATTCCATCAAGATTAAGAGAATATTGATTATTATATATTGGTGCATTATCAACTGTCCATGTTGGTCCAATTAAAGTCCCATTATTAATTCCGGTTTCATCATGAATAATATTCCCTGAACCCTCATCAAAACGCCATAGTGCAACTGTATATGGATCAGGTTCATAAGGTTGAGCTTTAACAAAATAACTTAAATTAAATAAAATTACAAGAATTATTAATGATTTTAGTCTAAACCCCATAATAATAGAAATATGACAAATTATTTAAAGGTTTCCAGAAAACCTACTTAAAATAATATTTCCTGCTTCATCTAAAGTTTTTCCAAAACTAATAATTCCTTCTTTATGCCCACCCATTACAATTATTCTTTCTAGACTAACGTTAGATTCCTTAAACAATCTTTTTACTTCGTTTGCCATTTCTGGAGTTCCATATGAAACATCCTTATTTGTAGTAGGCACTTTATCAATAAGTTTTTCCCACATATTAATATTGTGAATATGAATAACAGCATTTATATCTGAATATTCATAAATTACTGCATGGGATAAAGATTCAGAAGATGCTTTAATTGGTCCTTTACAAGTAAGATTATTTTTTTCAAGATCATAATTATTTACTAAGGTATAATGATTTTCATTTAGCTTTTTAAGATTTCCAGTAGTAGAACCACTGATTATAAAAGTATTATCTTTAAATCTTATACTAATATTACCAAAACCTATTCCATTATTATAAGCACCAACCAATTTGAGGTTATATAATTTAGCTCTCCATTTATTGATTTCTAATAATTTATTTAGGGATATTGGCTTAGATTTTATCCAATTGCATTTAAATTTAATGTAACCTTCATCCATTTTGTCTCTTATATTCTTGGTATAGATTTAGAATACTTTCTTCATTAGCCTTACATATTCCTCTTTCTGTAATCAATCCTGTAATTAATCTTGCAGGTGTTACATCAAAAGCATAGTTTTTTGCCTGGCTTTTTTCTGGAGTTAGCAAGACTTTTTTAATTTCACTATCACATAACCCTTGGATATATTTAACTTCTTCAGGATCTCTTTCTTCAATTGGTATTTCCTTTAGACCATCTTTAATTTTCCAATCAAAACTTGATGAAGGAAGTGCAACATAAAATGGAATATTATTGTCTTTTGCAGCTAAAGCTTTTAAGTAAGTTCCAATTTTATTAGCAACATCCCCTGTATATGTAGTTCTATCTGTTCCAACAATAATTAAGTCTACTAATCCATGTTGCATTAAATACCCACTAACATTATCAGGGATTACGGTATATGATACTCCGTGTTTTTCTAGTTCCCAAGCAGTTAGTCTTGCTCCTTGATTACTAGGTCTTGTTTCATTAACCCAAACATGAACATTAATTCCTTTTTCAAATGCTGCATATATTGGAGAAGTGGCTGAGCCATAATCAACAAATGCCAACCAACCAGCATTACAATGTGTAAGTACATTTACAGTATTATCATTCTTTTGTTTGTTTATGTTTTCAATAATCTTTACTCCATGAACTCCAATCCTTCTACAATAATCCGCATCTTCATCTGCGATTTCCTTTGCGGTTTCAAATGCGATAGAAATCTTATCATCTATTGAAGTTTTGTTTTTTATAGCACTTAATTGTCTTTCTACTGCCCATTCAAGATTAACAGCAGTTGGCCTAGTTGCTTTGAGTTTTTCACTAGATTTTATTAGATATTCATCAAAGAAATCATTTTTAGGAGCTTCCAATGAGGCAATATACATTCCATAACCTACTGTTGCTCCAATCAATCCTGCTCCTCTAACATGCATATCTTTAATGGCTCTAGCAACATCATCAGTAGATTTTAGATCTTCTATAATAAATTCATGAGGTAAATTTCTTTGATCAATAATCTGAATTATTTTTTCATCTCCTTGCTTTACCCATATAGTACGATAATGTTTTCCGTCTACATTCATTTTAATTTTTCAAACTTTATTAGTTCATCTTTTTTAATATCACTAACAACTTTCTTCCCTAAAATTTTATTTATATCTATTGGACTTATTCCATAACCAGGTCTCTTTATTATTAACATTTCTTTTTTAATTAAACTTCCTTTTTTAATATTAACAGCTGCTACTAAACTTTTCCTAGCTATTTTCATTATTTCTTTTTCTGACTTTGTAATGTCTTTTTTGTGTGACCCTAATATCTTTTCAACATGTCTTATTGCTTTAACCATTTCTTTAAGTTCAGATGGATTTAATGATGCCTTATGATCTGGTCCAGGTAAATTCTTATCAAGAGTAAAATGTTTTTCTATAACAACAGCACCATGAGCTACAGCAATTTGTGGTACGATTATTCCTTCTGTATGATCAGAATAACCGACTAAAACATTACATTCATTTTTTATAGTATTCATAGCTCTTAAGTTTACATCTTCAATTTTAGAAGGATAATCAGTAGTACAATGTAAAACTATTAAATTTTTATTATATTTTTTAATTAAATTTACAGCTTTTTTTACATCATCTAAATTTGACATACCTGTAGATAAAATTATAGGTAAACCTTTTTTTGCTATATGCTCTAAAAATGGTAAATTTGTTGTATCTGTAGAACTTATTTTAAAAAATTTCATTCCAATATTATGTAAGAAATCTGCACTTTCTTCATCAAAAGGAGTACATAAAAACATTATTCCTTTTTTATTAGCATATTTAATTAATTCTTTATAATCTTCATCTTTTAATTCTAGTTTTTTTAACATTGAATATTGTGTTTCATTTTTCCCAATGTTTTTATGTTGATAAGAAGCCATTTTTGCATCTTTTGTAGCTAATTTTTCTGCTTTAAATTTCTGAAATTTTACAACATCTGCTTTAGCATCAACTGCAATATCAATAAGTTTTTTTGCTAATTCTAAATTACCATTATGATTAACTCCGGCTTCAGCTACTATAAGTGTTGGATACCCATCTCCAATAATCCTATTTCCTACTAAAACTTTTTTCATTTCTTTCTTTCATAATAAATTCTATGATTTTAAAATCTAGAGGCGTGTCTACATCCAAAGAAGATTCTTCGTTCATTACATAAATCCCTAAACTATCTTGAAAAACTAATTTACATTCCTTATAAAGCCTTTCTCTCTTAGTTATATAAATTGCTCCATTTGCTTGATAAACTTTTGGTAATTGTTGTCTTTCTAATAAATAAGGATCTTCACCACTCTCAAGCTTTATTATAGGAACAGCTTTATGATTATTTAACTTTAACATCCACCATGGAGGAAAACTTTCTTTTACACTGATTAAAGAATCTAGGCCACTATTTAAAAATTTATTAACAGATTCTCTTATATGTACTTCATTTCTTAATGGTGATGTAGGTTGTAATGTAACAACCGTATTTATTTTATAATTCCTCTCAGATTCTAGATATTTTACAGCATGATCTATTACAGGAGGGGTATGTGTAGTATCTTGTGCTAAATAACTTGGTCTTATAAAAGGAATTTCTGCACCATATTTTTTAGCTACATCAATTATCTCTTGACTGTCTGTTGTAACTATTACTTTATCTAAAACTTTACTATTTAAAGCTGATTCTATTGTATAAACGATTAACGGTTTACCATTCAGCATTTTAAGATTTTTACCAGGAAGTCCCTTAGAACCTGCTCTTGCTGGAATAATTGCTACAGTTTTCATTTTTCCATATTCCTTAAATCATCAAGATTTTCAAATACTTTTTCAAAACCATTTACAATGTCTTTCATATCTTCTTCATTATTAGGATGCATAATTTTTCTTATCCATATAGCAGTTTCAAAACATAATTTTTCAGCTACTGGATTTAAACCTTTTTTATATATGCCTTTTCCATCTTCTAAAAAAATTGGATTTAGATATAAAGGATGAGGATAACCTTTATCTACTTCAATACCTTCTGCATTAAGTGCTTTTAATAAAATATCTCTAGACACTTCACTTATATTTTTATCATAAAGTAAAGCATATGCGTGATAAACATTAACAGAATTATTTCCGGGGGTTATAATTTTAGACAATCCGTTTAAATTACTTACACTATCTAATATTTTTGCATTGTTTATTCTTAATTGATTCATACTATCCATTTTTTTAAGTTGCTCAATACCAATTGCAGCTTCAATTTCAGTCATTCTGTAATTCCAACCTAGAATACTTGATAAATAACTTCTTCCTTTATCAACTAAAACTTCTCCATGACTTCTAACAAGCCTTAATATGTTATTATATTCTTTATTATTAGTAATAATCATCCCACCTTCTCCAGTAACTATATTTTTTGTCTCAACGAAGCTAAAACAACTAATATCACCAAATGTTCCTACTAGTTTATTTTCATATTTTGCTCCAGGAGACTGAGCACAATCTTCAAGAACTTTTAGATTATTTTTTTTAGCAAAATCTAAGATTGAATTCATATCGCATGGATTACCAAGAAGATGAACAGCCATTATAGCTTTTGTTTTTTCGCTAATTAGGGATTCTAAATTTTTAGTATCTATATTTAAAGTATTTTCATCAACGTCACAAAAAATGGGTGTGGCATTGCACATTAGAATAGAAGAGGCACTTGAAGTAAACGTATAACTAGGAACAAGGACTTCATCATTATCTTTTATACCCAATGCAACCAAACCAGCATGAAGCGCAGCAGTTCCTGAATTTACTCCTATAGCATAATTTGTATTGTGATAATTTGCAAAATCTTTTTCAAATTCTTGTAATTTTGGTCCACCAGTTTTATAATCTTTATAAAATCCTGAGAGTAGTCTGCTTTCTAGTACAGAATTTACTGCAGCTTTCTCTTTTTCATCGTAGTTTGGATAGTATTCAAAAGGTTTTTTTCTTACAGGTTCTCCACCCAGTATAGCTAGTTTACTCATTTTGGAAGTTTCCCATCCTTTGTAAATGATGTTTCTCTAGCAAGAACTTTACGTGATCTTTCATTTAAAGGTAAATAAACTCTTTTACCTCCTAAATAATCAGATTCATAAAAAGCCATTGCCATTTCTAAAGTAGCCATTCCATCATATCCACTTTCTAAATTATATTCGTTATTATCTAGACGCTCAATAATAGTTTCGAGTGCTTTTAAATAAGGTGATGAAATATTTGGTTCATTTACTTTTTCTTCAACTAGTTCATAAATTCCACTTTCTCCTTGACTTTTTCTTGTTTTAAATAATTCAATTTGTCTACCACTTCTTATCATTCCACCAACTTTAATTATACCTTCAGATCCAATTAAATCTAATTTAAAATAACAATAATCTCTCCATCTACAATCAAAAGTAGCATGAACATTATTTTTAAATCCTATAGTTCCATATGCTCCAGGATCTGTTGTTTCATCTAGTATTATATTTCCACTAATCCATTTTGCATCACCAGCATAAAATCTAAGTAAATCAAATAAATGGCTTCCACCATTAAGTAAACCAACTGTTGCGTAACTATCTATTTTTTGAAGATTACCTATTTCTTTATTATCTAACATTTTTTTTACATGAATAAAAGAATTATCATATCTTCTTGTATGGTCTAATAACAATAAAACATTGTTTTTTTCACATGATTCTATCATTTCTTGACATTCTTCGAGGCTCATTGCCATTGGTTTTTCACAAAATATAGCTTTTACTCCATTATTAGCTGCATATACACAAATATCTTTATGTGAATCATTATGAGTGCAAATACTAAGAATATCTAACTTTTCTTTGTCTATCATCTCTCTATAATCTTTATATAATCTTTCTACACCACGATCTTTCTTAAAATCTTGTAATCTGGATTCTAGAATGTCACAACCAGAAACTAAATTAGTTCTTTTACACTCTTGATAACAACCAGCATGAGAAGCTGGTTTATTTTTTATTAAAAGGTCTCGGTCAAATAGGTTTCCAATACGACCTAGGCCTACTATTCCTGCATTATAGATTTTTTCCATAAGAATAATAGATTAAAAAAATTTATAAAAGTTGTTAAAAAGAAACTTTATTTATCTATACATTTAAAGGACTTATTACAACACCCTCTTTCTTCTTTGTTTCTAACCAATTTGTATATTCAGGACTATTTGTATATTTGGTCCAATCGTCTGGATGATGATTCTTTATTATTGTGTCTCTATAACCACAAGAGTTACAAGGTCCCATATTATGAGATTCACCTTTTAAATGTAATTGTCTGAAATAATTTAGTTTTTGGCTTTGCCATATATCTTGTAAACTATCTTTATATGCATTACCAACAACTTGTTTACTATAAACATCACCACAACATAAAGTTATTCTACCATCGAAATTAACAAACAATCTTTGCCATAATTGATCACAAGCAAATTTTGGAGCTACCACAGCTGGTCTTCCATTTTCATGATAATCATTACAGTCTTCTACAGCAACATGATCAGCATATTGACTCCAGAACTTTATATAATCATCACTATCTATTTGTTCTTTATTTAGATCTTGATAAACAGCCTGTACTCTTATATATGGCTTATCTCTTCCTTGTTTGTCTCTTAAATATTTTAAAGTAGCAATATTTCTAACTACAACATCAAATAATCCTTTAATGCGTCCTTTATGCCCTTTTCTTACTTCTTCATATACATCCGGAGTAGAACCATCCATCGAAAAGATTATTTTATCTAAACCAGCTTCAATAAATCTTAAAGCTCTTTTTTCATCAAGTAAATTTCCATTTGTATTAAACATAGTTTCAATAACACCTTTTTGTTTTGCATAGGCAACCATATCTTCAAGTTCTTTATGCATTAATGGTTCTCCTCTATATTGTAATTTAATAGATCTTAGTCTATCATCCACAGTTGTTCCATTTACTTGGTAGATTAAGCTGTCAGATCTTCCTTCATCAATGATTTTTTTAAATAAACTCATAGGCATATCTCCATAATGTGTTGCTTTGCCTTCTCTTTCTTCTTGAGGTTTACGATCGTATATGTAGCCAAATTTATTTCTCCAGCCTGTTTCAGGAGTATGATCGGATTGAAAACACATAACACACTCTAAATTACATCTTGCAGTAGATTCTAAATCAACATGGATTGGAAACTTACCTAATTTATGTAGTTTAGGATAGTTTTCCCATCTCGATCTATATTCCTTATATAGATCTGACTCGTCATCTTTCTTTTTTACTTTCAAATGGAAAGTAGGGTTTACTATTGTTTCAACTTCAGTGTTTGTCATTTTTAGAAATTAATAATCTTTAGTTAGTAACTTACTTATATTTATAAAGATTTCGTTTTATTTTTTAACTACTTCTTCTATTAATTTTACTAAACGTTGTGTAGATTTACCATCTAATTTATAGAAAGTATCTTCTAATATTTTTTTCATATTTTTCTTTAATTTTTTAATTATCTCTTTATTGTATAAAACTTCATTAATGGTTTTAGGTAAATCTTCACTTTTAAAAACACCATAACAAGCACCACTTTTAGTGTAAGGAAAATCTTCTTTTTTATTAGTTAAATTTAGTGCAATAACTGGCTTATTAAAAGCAATTGCTTCTAGAGCAGTAGTTGAATTAAAAGATAAAACTATATCACAAATATAAAACAAATCATAAAGATCTTCATTTTTAATTAATATATTTAAATTAAATTTCTTGGCCATTTCATAATATTCTTTATCTTCTATTTGATCTCCTGGATGTTTTTTAATAACTAGTTGTTTGTCTAATTTTTTAGCTGCTTTAACAGCTGCAAGAAACATTGGTATATTAATTTCTTTATGTACAGCTGTTGTTAATAATATAATTTTTTTATTAGGATTCAAATTAAATTTTTTATATAAAAAATTTTTATCTCTTTTATATTTTGGTATATAATCTAATTTAGGTAACCCTGTTATGTAAATTGAATTTTTGTTTGCTCCTCTTTTAGTAAAAAAATCAATATCTCTTTTCCCATAAACAGCTATTTTATCTACTAAAAAGTTTTTATATGATGTTGGTTCTCTATTACTTAGAATGCCATGTTGTAAATAAATTATAGGTATTTTTTGGGATATTGCATATTTAAATAATGGTTTTACTAAAGCAGAAGATTCATCCATGCTAACTATAACTCCAGGATTTTCAGTATTTATAATTTCTTTTGATATTAAATGAAAACTAATTACTTCTCCTATCCAAAATCTACTATCAAAGAAATAATCAAATATATCATCTACCAAATTCCATAAATTTATTCCTTGATATAAAAATGAACTCCTAAAATTTTTATCCCTAATAAGGTAATTCCATCTTCTTTTATACACCTCTTTAAATTCTCTAATTTTTTCTCTTACGCCTTTGTTAGTGTAACTCTCAAAGTCATTATAATCAATTTTTTCCTTATCTAACAAATTTCTTAATTGATCTTTAACTCTTATTTCTTGTCTTATTACAATAACATTATTTGAATATTTTTTCCTTAATAATTTTATTGCAGGCTCTATAGTGAAAAAAGAACTAGGGATTGTTAAAAATATTATGATCTTTTTATCTTTGGTAATTTTTTGAATTTTGTGCTTTCTTAAATAAGCCTTTATATTTCTAATATATCTTATAAGATATTGTTTATATTTTTTATTTTTCTTAAAATTTAATACTTCATAATTGACTTTTGTCGATCTAGAAACTGCAATAGCAGCTCTACAAGGTACATCGAAATTATTTGAAATAATCAATTTTGATGGTTTCTCTTTTAACAATATTAATTTCATTAATTTTGTGTATTGTAATCTTTCATCATAATGCTCAATCAATTTACTAACGAAATTAGATTCTATACAATCCCACAAATCAAGATCCTTATAACATAAAAAATCTTTAAGTGTTTTACCATTTTCTAATTTTATACTACCCCATTTTCTAAATGTTAAAACTCCTTCAAAAAATGCGTCTTTATTTATATCACCTATATAATTATACTCATTTTTCCACCTAATTTTTTTGTTTAATAGTTTATGTGTATTTCTAAAAGCTAAAACTAAGTAATTATCATAAATTCTAATTTTGTTCAATACACTATCTAAATCTTCTTTATTTGATGTGATAAATAAAACTTTATTTTTTATCATTTTGTAATTTTATATAAATCTTTTCAATTTTTTTGTTAATTATATTCCAATCGTACTTCAATGCAGTCTCTTTACATTTTTTACTCATGATTTTTCTTAATTTTTCATTACTATACAAAATTTCTATTTTTTTTATTATATCTTTATAACTTTCTTCTACTATAAATCCATTTACCTCATTTATAACTAAATCTTTTGCCGCACCAGTATTTGTAGTTAAAACAGGTAAACCTGCAGCCATAGATTCTAACATTGGAATACCAAAACTTTCATTACGTGAAGTCATTAAATAGATGTCTGATGAAAGATAGTATGGTATTATTTCCTTTAGAGTAAGTTCTCCTTCAAACCTAACCTTATCTTTTATTTTTAACTTTTTAATTAAATTTTTTAATTCATTATAATAATCTTTATCAATAACCTTTCCAACATGAATAAAAAGAACATTTTTTATTTTAATTTTGTTTATTACATTGAGTATTATTTCTAACCTTCTTTTTCTTACTATGCTACTAACATTAAGAATTATAAACTTATTTCTAAAATTTAAATTATTTCTGATATTCTTTTTGTTTATGTATTTTTTAAATAAGTTATTGTCAACACCAGAGGGAATTATATATATTTTTTCTGGATTTATCTTTATTCTTTTTGATAATTCCTTCTTTTGATCTTCAGTGAATACAGTTATAGCGTCACATAGTTCAGCTGGCTTTCTTATAAACAGATAATAATAGAATTTGTAAAATAGGTTTGGTTTAGGGATGTTATCAACGTCTATATCTGCAAACAAAACTAATTTATACTTTTTAATTAATTTTAAATAGCCAGTAACAAATGTAGAAAAGAAACCCATAACGTGAGTATGTACTATATCAGGATTCTTTCTAAACAATATTTTAAAAATAACACCTGGAAATATTGCTTTTTTAAAAAATTTAAAACCTTTAAATCTGGTAACACTAACTTTTGATTCTTCATTTTTAGAATCAAAAATACTTAATTTTACATTTGATGTATATACTTCTAAGTTATGACCAAGCTTTTGCATTCCTTCAATTATATATCTCGTAGAATGGCCTGTTGAGCTACCATAACCGTCTAAAACGTGGAGTATTTTCATCAAATTCTAACATAAAATAAATTTTATAAAGCTATCCTTTGATATGCTTTTATTACTTTCTTTATAACAACTTCCCATACAAAATTTTTTTCAATGTATTTAGATAAATTTCTATTCTTATCCTTATCATATTCTAATTTAATAGCTTTTTCTATTTGTGTAGTATTTAATGGATTAATATAACTAACATGATTCTTAAAATATTCTCTAGTACTTCCTCTTTCTGTAATTACTATATTTGCACCTGCTAGACCAGCTTCTAGTGTTGCGATTCCTGGAGTTTCTACAAAACTTGGCAAGACAAAAACTTTTGTAGCAGCATATGCAGACATTAAAAGTTTAGAATCTTTTTCTAGCTCGCCTAAAAAATGTATATTTTTCTTAGCGATTTTTCTACAAATATTATAATAATTAATCTGATCTGGTACTTTATTCCCTATAATAACTAGAGGTAAATTAATTTTATTCATAATCTTTATTAGTTCAATTAAATTTTTTCTTTGTTCTATTCTACCTACATAAAGAACAAAATCTTTTAATCCATATTTTTCAATAAAAAGATTTTTCTTTGCATCCTTAAATGATTTCTCTACTCCAACGGGCACAATAGCTATCTTTCTTTTATCTAAATTAAAATGCTTTATCATTAGTTTAGCTTCTGCTTGTGAATCTGGGAGAATTATGTCTGCTTCTTTAAGCATTATTCTTGTTTTAGATATAAAATCAAAAAGGTGGTTGTTTTTAATAATATGATATGCTATAAACTTAAGTTTTCTTTTAATACCAATATTTTCTTTTAAACCATATATTAAAGAAGGCCAGTTGTATATAGGTGTTATAGCAATAGGTACTTTTTGTAATTTAGCAGAATGAATAACATCGTAACAATTGTTAGATTTTCCAAAATTATGGATTATATCATAATTTCCTATTTTATCATCCCATTGATTAAATAACTTAACATTGATCTTATTTTTTTCTAAGTATTCTTTAGTCTTTAATAGTTGGACTGTCCCTCCGCCAGGACTTTGGAATGCTATTGTGTTACAGTTAAAAAGAACTTTCATTTTCGTAAACTGAGTATAAGAATTTTTAAATGTTTCTATTACAATACTGATATTTTATTATACAAATACTTGATAATTCTTTCAGATGAGTTTCCATCACCAAAAGGATTTTCAAAATTAGTTTTTATTTTTAGCATTTTATTGACACAATCTAAAATCTTATTCTCGTCTGTTCCTGCCAAAATATTACTTCCAATATCTATAGTCTCAGGTCTTTCTGTCTTTTCTCTTAAAGTAACGCAAGGAACTTTTAAAATGCAACTTTCTTCTTGAATCCCACCAGAATCTGTTAAAACTAAACGAGCATTATTTTGAATTTGAATGAACTCAAGATATCCTAAAGGAGGAATAATTTTAACAAAAGAAGGAACTTTTATTTCAAATGTTTCAATATTTTTTATTGTTCTAGGATGAGCAGGAAAAATTATAGGATAACCATACTTCTCATTAACTAATTTAAGACCATTAAATACACTTTGTAACAAATCTTTATTATCAACGTTTTCTGGACGATGTGTTGTAAGTAAAAAATAATTTTTAGGTTGTAAATTCAATTTTTTTAAAACTGAATTTTTCTTTTTTGAAATCTCTAAATTTTTGTTTATAGCATCCACAATAGGATTTCCAGTTATTATTATTTTTTCTCTTGGAATTCCTTCCTGGATTAGATTGCCATAAGAAACATTTGTTGGTGCAAATAAAAAATCTGAAAGATGGTCTGTAACTATTCTATTAATTTCCTCAGGCATTTTCCTATCATAACTTCTTAGTCCTGCTTCAACATGTCCTAATTTTATATGAAGTTTGGAGGCAGCTAAAGCTCCTGCTAATGTGGAATTAGTATCTCCTAAAACTAAAACTGCTTTTGGTTTTTCCTTAATAAGAATTTTTTCTATACCCAAAAGCATCATTCCAGTCATTTCACCATGCGTTTTTGATCCAACATTAAGATTGTAATTTGGTTGAGGTAATTCTAGTTCTTCAAAGAAAAGTTTGTCCATATTATAAGAATAATGTTGTCCAGTATGTATTACAAAATAGTCACTTTTTTTATTATGGAGATATCTAATTATAGGAGACAATTTTATTATATCAGGTCTTGTACCAACTATAACACATATTTTCATAGATGTAGTCAACATATATAATATTTATAAACATATTGCTAACTTCAAAACCTTCTTAAATCTTATTGTATAGTTCTTATTCCATGAAAATTGGATTTATTAGCACGTATTTTTATCCTGTAATTGGAGGGGCGGAAAATAATTGTTTTTACTTAGCCAGAGAGCTAGCAAAAAGATATGAAGTACATGTTTTTACTTCTGATAGAAAAAATAATGAAAAATTTAAAGAATATGAAGTAATAAATAATATACATGTTCATAGATGTAAAACTTGGTTTAGATATAGATATTATTTTGCTTTTTATCCTTCAATTATTAGTAAAATTCTAAGAAAAGATTTAGATATTTTACATGTGCATAGTTTAGGTTTTTTTATGCATGATTTTTGTGTTATTTTTAAGAAATTATTTAGCAAAACAAAAATCGTGAATACTCCTCATGGTCCTCCTATGACTTTAAAGAATTACAACTTTATAGCTAAATTTTACAGATTTGTTATAGTAAATTTTGAAAAATTAATTAATAAATTATATGATTTAGTAATTCAAGTTAATCCTTCACAAAAAAAATGGATGGTTGATTATGGAATAAATAAAAATAAAATAGAATTTATTCCTAATGGTATATCAAAAGAATTATTTAAAAAAGAAAATACTAATGATTTAATTAAAAAATACAAACTAAATAATAAACTAGTTATAAGTTATTTAGGAAGATTAGAAAAATATAAAGGAATAGATAATTTAATAGAAGCTTTTAATAAAATTTCTAATAAAAATAAATTGAAATTAGTTATTATAGGACAAGATTTAGGCGATAAAAAAAGATTAATGGAATTAGTTAAAAAATACAAGTTAAATAACTATATTATTTTTACAGGTAGAGTAAATGAAAAATTAAAATTAAAATTATTAAATTTATCAAAAATATTTATTTTACCAAGTGAATGGGAAGCTTTTGGAATTTCTATTTTAGAAGCTATGGCTAAAGGTAATTCAATTATTTCAACTAAAACTGAAGGAGGATTGTTTTTAGTAAAAGAAGGAGTAAATGGCTATTTGTATGATTTTGGTGATGTAAGTATGTTAAGAAATAAAATACAATTATTGATTAAGAATAAGAAATTGAGATATAAAATAGGTTTAAATAATATTAAAAAAGCTAAAGAATTTTTATGGGAAGATATTACAATGAAATTAGAAGAAAAGTATGAAAAATTATTAAAGGAGAAAATATGAAAGTCGTGTTTGTAACGAGTTTCTTTTATCCTATTAAAGGAGGAGTAGAAACTCAAATATATGAATTAAGTAAAGAACTAATTAAGAAAGGTTATGAAGTAGAGGTTTTTACATCTGATTTATTAAGACATGGAAAAATAAAAAAATATCATGAAAATATAGATGGAATTAAAATAAAAAGGTTTAAGACATGGTTTAGAATAGGTGATTTTGGTTCATTTTTCCCAGGAGTTTTTAAAGCAGTAAAAAATTCCGATGCAGACATGATCCATGTTCATAGTTATAGACATCCTCATAATTTTTCTGTTTTGTTTACCAAAAAACCTTCATTATTAACTTTACACTGGCCTAATTACCCTAAAGGATTAAGAAAATGGTATTTGGATATATTAATAAAAATATTCGATAAAGTTTTTGGTCATTATTTATTGAATAAATATGATAAATTACTTGCTGTAAATAAACTAGAAATTCCTTGGATTCAGAATTTTAACATTAAGAAAAATAAAATTGAATTATTACCTAATGGAATTAATAAAGAATATTTAAAAAAATATAATGGTGATAATTTTAGAAAAAAATATAAAATCAAAAGCAATGAATTAGTTGTTTTATGTTTTGGTAGAATTCATAAAAGTAAAGGTTTTGATCAAGTTATTAAAATAGCAAAATATTTTCCTAAAGTTAAGTTTTTTATTATTGGAAAGGACGATGGTTATGGTAAGGAATTAAGAAAATTAGTAGATTCAGACAATGTAACTTTAGTATTTAAGGAAATAAGTGAGAAAGAAAAATTAGAAATTTATAATGCAGCTGATATTTTAATAATGCCTAGTTATTATGAAGCTTTTGGGATAGTTGCTTTAGAAGCCATGACCCAAAAAACTGCTGTTATTGCCTCAAATAGAGGTGGCTTACCATGGGTTGTAGAAGATGTAGGATTGACTTACAAATTTAATGATTTAAATGATTTAAGAAAAAAGTTAGAGTTGTTGATTAAAAATAAAAAGTTAAGATTAAATTTATCTGAAAAAGCTTATGAAAAATCAAAGAATTTTACTTGGGATAAAATAACTTCAAAATTAGATAAAATATATAAAAATTTAGACTAACCAAAAGGTTTTTTAAAGTTATTATTTAGTATATTAACATGGAAATATTAATAATTAAATTAGAAGCACTTGGAGATGTTTTAAGGACAATTTCAGTACTACCAGCCATAAAAGATAAGTATCATAATAGTAAAATAACCTGGTTTACAAAGAAAAATTCCTCTCCATTACTTACAAATAATAAATTAGTAGACAATGTTCTTATTTATAATCCTAGAGATATTAAAAATTTATTAAACAGGAATTTTGATTTAGTTATTAATTTGGATGAAGACTTTGAGGCTTGTTCTTTAGCTACAAAAATTAAAAAGAAAAAACTAGTTGGATTTTATATAAGAGATGGAAAAATTGTTCCTAGTGCAAGTGCTTTAGAAATGTATAATAGAAGTGCTTTAGGAAAAAAACCTCAAAATGATATTCTAAAGAAAAAAAACAAGGAAACTTATCAACAATCGATTAGTGAAATGGTTGGGGTTGATTATTATAAGACTTATTTGAATTATGATTTAAGTAAAGAACAAATTAAATTTGCTAAAGATTTTAAGAGAAGATATAGTATTAATAGTAATGATTTAGTTATAGGAATAAATACGGGATCAGGAGATAAATGGCCTTCTAAAAGATATAGTGTAGAAAAAACTGCAAAATTAGCTGAAAAATTGTATCATGAATTAAAAGCTAAAATAATTTTATTTGGAGGACCTGGAGAAATACAAAGAAATAATGATATTATTTCATTAGCAAGAGTACCAATAATTAATACTGGTTGTGGTAATGATTTATTTGAATTTCCTACATTAATAAGTATATGCAATATTTTTGTAACTAGTGATACATTAGGATTGCATTTGGCAGTAGCATTAAAAAGAAAAATTGTTGCTTTATTTGGACCAACTTCAGCTTCGGAAATTGAATTATATGGACAAGGATTAAAAATAATACCCAATCATAAATGTTATTGTTGTTACAAGCCAGATTGTGAAGCTACTGAATCTATAAAGGTAAATGATGTATTTAATTCAGTAAAAAAATTATTAAAAGAAAATGTTGCTATAATAGTAACTGCATTTAAAGAGCCTAATCTAAATAAAACTATAGATTCAATATTAAAACAGGAAATTAATTATGATTATGATTT
>CAYHUM010000002.1:0-57740 GCA_964359945.1 Candidatus Woesearchaeota archaeon
CCTGTAAGTACTGGTGGTGGGGGAGGGCTTGGAAGATTTTTTAGAAGAAGACAACCACAAAACACTGCAACAGAAACATCACCACCCTCGAACCCAAGTCCTCAAACTACATCTCAACCACAAGAAGTTCAGCAACGATTAAATCCTAATTTAAAAGGATTTATTACAAATGCTATTGATGGAATAAACCAAATTTTAGCACAACAAAATCCTCAAGGTATATTATCTGTTCTTTATGGTGATGGTCAAGGACAAGTATATGGAATAGTATCAGCATTACAAAGGGTTTATACTGAAATGCGAAGTGATGATATGGCAAAACAATATTTACAGCCTTTAAATGGTTTGATAAATAAAGTACAACAAAATGTTAATGGCCTAAAAGGTGCTAAATCTGATAATCAAAGATTATTTATGATAAATATGAGTATTAAACCTAATCTTGAAAAAATAAGATCACTATTACAAAATATTTTAAGGTCTCATCCTTAGTTATCTTTATATATTCTTTATTTTATTTAATAATCAATGAAACCTTGGGTGCATAAAATAGAGGTAATTGTAGATAAAAGTATTCCTTATTTAGTCTTAATCTTATTAGTCTTGCTTATAGGAGAATTTACGCATTACAAATTAGTGGAAGAAAATGAAAACATTGTATTAATCATAGATTATTTTGTAGTTTTAGTTTTTATTGTAGATTTGTCATTTAAGTATTATAGAGTAAAAGATAGTAAGATATTTATTAAAAAATATTGGCTTGATATAATTGCTGTATTTCCATTTTTTTTATTATTCAGATTAGTTGAAGAAGTAATATTATTTTTTAGAATTGGTTCTGAAATATTTAAAGCTCAAGATATACTTACAATAGTCCATACTGGAGTTGAAGTAAGTGGAATTTCTAGTGATGAAGCTAAGGCATTAAGAGAAATTCAAGAGGCCACTAGACTAGAAAGAACAGCAAGAATAACAAGGATAATTAGGCCTTTAGAGAGAATTCCTAGAATATTAAGAGTGCTACATTTTTTTGAGATACCATTTAGAAAGAAAAATTAAAACCATTTATTAAGACCTTGTTCTCTTGGTTTATTTAGTTTATTTAATGTATTAATTACTCTTTTTTCATCGAAATCATGTTCTTCTACTAAAATTTCTTTTATTTTTTTATTATCTGGACTTGAAAACTTTAATTGATAATTTTTCATGATAGGCATTGATTTAAATACAGCATAAATTTCTTTCCAATTAAAATCTGCTTTTACTTCTTTAAATAATTCATTAAAATCATGATATTGCTTAACTAATTTTAATGCTGATTTTGGGCCTACTTTTTTTACACCTTCTCGATTATAATCTGTTCCTATTAATATTGCTAGTACTATTAATTGATCTTGATTTATATCTAAGAAAGATAAAACATTTTTGAGTTCTATTATTTCTGGTTTAATATTAACTACTTGTCCAGAAGGTAATCTTCTTTTTTGTGATATAGTTAAATTTCTTATTAATCTAGGAGTGCCAAACAATAAAGAATCTGCATCTTGTGAAACTATTGCATAAGCATCTCCTTGTTCAGCTATAAATGCACATTGGGCTTCTGCTTCTGAAGGTGCTTGTATTACAGGAATGCCAAATGCTCTTAGTAATTCCTTTGATTCATTTATTATTTCATCAGATAATCTTACAAATCGTTTTGAGTATTTAGTCATTAATATAATATCTTCTTGCTCTTGGGCTTCTTTAAATTTTTTCTCTGCAATTTGTTTTTTATATTCTCGTTCTTCTGTTTCTTTTATTTTAAGTAAAGGAGGTTTGCCATCAAATACAAAACATAATTTAACATTATTCATTAATAAATTTGATACTCTACTAAATATGCCCATTAAATGACTTGTAATTCTATTTTTTGAATCAAGTAAAGGAACACCTCCAGGTTGTCTTATTGATGTTAAAAATTGGTATAAAACAGGGGAAGCATCTACAACTAAAGTTTTATTTTTTAAGTCATCTATAGAAACTTCTTTTTTAGGTATTAAATCCCATAATTTAACTCCCATAATTTAAAACATTAAAAATAGATTTATATAGTTTACCAAAAAGTTTATTTATTACTTATTAAGTTATTTTTAGGTAAAAAGTGGTGTAGATGATTAAACAAAAAGTATTAAACCATGGAAGTGATTATTTTTATAGAGTTCATTTAAGTAAACTAAATACTTTATGCAATTATGAATCATTAAAGAATTACTTAGCAAGTATTTTTAGATATTGCCCAGATGAACATTTTAATTCTGGTCCAAGAAGTTCTAGTTTAAGATTTAAATTAAAAAATTTAAATATTTTACATACGGAAAATCATGAAATTTCTTCTTTAACTCAATTTGCTTTAAATGGTAATGAAGAGAGAAATGCTCATGATGATGTAGAATTCTTTTTATTGAGAAACGATAATAAAACCATAGCAGTAGAAATCCCTATATGGCTCAAACCAGAAGAACTAATTGATTATGAAACTTTATTTGGAACAAGTAAAGTATTAAGTGGTCATATTGATATCTTAAGAATAGAAGATGATAAAGTATGGATTTGGGATTATAAACCAAATGCTAGATCTGAAAAATATGCAGATACTCAAACATTTTTTTATGCTTTAATGCTAAGTAAAAGAACTGGGATAGACTTAGAAAATTTTAGATGTGGTTACTTTGATAGTAATAATACTTACATTTTCAAACCTCAATTAAGTGCTATTATCAAGAATAAGGTTATTTCTGAGTTCTTATAAACATTAATTAGACACTAAGAGAATGTTTCTTTATTTTATAGACTTCTTCTCTTTTATCTAATTCAGAAATTAATTCAAGTGTTTTTTGTTCATATTGTTCTTCTAGTTTATTATTATATCCCTGAATGCCACCGTATCGAGCATAGTCCTCAGGATATGGATAATCCCCAGAAATTCTTTTAGTTTCATACAAAGATTTTAATCTAATCAGTAGATATATTAGTTCTCCTAAGTTTAATTTTTCTGGTTTTTCTTTTATTAAATCTGCTAAGTTTTTGGCCTTTATTTCATTATTTACCATAATTTAATTAAGAGAGAAAAATTATTAAATCTTTCGAATAAGTTTATAATAAGTTTTATAAACGTTTATAGGCTTTTTTATAGCATGGTTAAAATACAGTTTTTTTTGTTTGATATTGGATATGAAAATGATGAAGAAGGCAATGCTATAATTCAACTATTTGGTAAAACTAAAGATGGTAAAGATGTTTGTGTTTTAGACAAAAATTTTGATCCTTATTTTTATGTTTTTAGTAAAGAAAACTTAGAGAAACATAAAGAAAAAATATTGAATTGTGGTAATGAAAGATATTATGTTAAGGATGTGAAAATAGAAGAGGTAAAATATTTAGATAAAGATTATAAAGTTCTAAAAGTTATAGTAAACAATCCTATTTCTGTAAATGAAATTAAAAGAATAGTTAAGGACATGTCCGATACATATGATGTTAAGGAAGTAGATATTCCTTTTTATAAAAGATATTTAATAGATAAAAAATTTAGTCCCTTGGCTTTGTTTAATGTTGAAGGTAATTTAATAGATAAAAAAGATTTTGATATATGTATAGAAGCTATTGATATTGAACAAAATGAAGAGTATTTTAGTAATCCAAGAATATTAGCTTTTGATATAGAAGCATATACACAAGAAAAACGTTATCCTATAGAAGAAAGAGATCCTATAATAATGATTGCTTTTTGTGGTAATGATGGTTATAAAAAAGTTCTAACATGGAAGAAATTCTCTAAAGCTCAAGATTATGTTGAGTTTGTAAGCGATGAAATTGAATTACTTGAAAAGTTTAAAACAATAATAAAAAATTATAATCCTGATTATTTGGTTGGATATTTTACGGATGGTTTTGATTTTCCTTACATAGAAAGGAGATGTAGAAAATACGATGTTAAGTTTGATATAAAAAATAGGCCTATAAAGATTACAAGAAGAAGAAACTCAAAAACAGCTAAAATTAAAGGACTGGTTCATTTAGATATATATAAATTCATTAGAGGCAATATGGGTAATGCTTTAAGAGTTGATTCTTTTGATCTTGGTACAATTGCACATGAATTATTAAAAGAAAGGAAAATAGATGCAGACATTGAAGACATAGGCATAGTTTGGGATCACGGCAAAGATGAAATTTCTAAATTCATTGAATATAATTTGCAAGATGCTAATTTAACATTAAAACTAGCTGAAAAGATTTTGCCAAATATAGAAGAACTGGTAAAATTAGTGGGTATGCCTATATTTGATGTTTGTAGAATGCCATATAGTCAATTAGTTGAAAATTATTTAATGAAAAGAGCTAAAGAGTTTAATGAGATATTTCCTAACAAGCCCAGTAATACAGAAATAGAAAAAAGAAGAATAAGAACATACCAAGGAGCTTTTGTTATTGAGCCTAATCCTGGATTGTATAGAAATATTGTGGTGTTTGACTTTAAGGGATTTTGGCCTTCTATTTTAGTAGCTCATAATATTAGTTTAGCTACTTTAACTAATGAAACAAAAAATAGTTTTAAAAGTCCTGAGCTATATGAACAAGGTAAAAAAGTAAATTATTATTTTAGTAAGAAAACTAGTTTTATTCCTGAAGTTGTAAAGGAGTTAATAATAAGAAGAAATAGAGTTAAAGATATTTTAAAAAAAGATCCTCATAATAAAGTTTTAGATGGTCGTTACTATGGGCTTAAAACCTTAACAAATGCAACTTATGGTTATTTTGGTTTTTTTGGTGCTAGATGGTACTGTAGGGAATGTGGTGCTAGCATTACTGCTTTTGGTAGGGATTATATAGAAAAAGTAATAAAAGAAGCAAAGAAAGAAAAGTTTGGTATAATTTACTCTGATACAGACAGTATTTTCTTAGAACTAAAAAAAAGAAGTAAGAAAGATTCTTTAAAATTCCTTGAAAAAATAAATAGTAAATTACCTGAATTCATTGAACTTGATTTAGAAGATTTTTATTTAAGAGGGATTTTTGTTAAGAAGAAAAATGAAAGAGAGGGAGCGAAGAAAAAATATGCTTTAGTTACAAGTCATGGAGAAATAAAAGTAAGAGGTTTTGAAACAATAAGAAGGGATTGGAGTTTAATTGCTAAAGAAGTTCAGAAAAATGTTTTAGAGTTAATCTTAAGAGAAGATAACCCTGAAAAAGCTTTAAAGTATGTTAAGGATGTAATTATGAAAGTGAAAAATAGAAAAATTGAAGTTGAAAAAATGATAATTAAAACTCAGTTAAAGAAAAACATTGAAAGATATGATTTAGTAGGTCCTCATGTTGCTGTTGCTCAAAAAATGAAAGAAAAAGGTATGTATGTTGGTCCAGGAAGTGTTATAAGATATGTTGTAATGGAAGGAAAAGGTAGAATTAGAGAAAGGGCTAAATTACCAGAAGAATGTAAAGGTAATGAGTATGATCCTGAATATTACATAAATAATCAGATAGTTCCTGCAATAGAAAATATATTTAATGCGGTTGGTTATAGTCAAGAACAAATTACAGAAGCAATATCACAAAGTAAATTAGGAAAATTTATTTAAAATGAATGACTACAAAGATTGGGAAAAAGCAGGAAGGATTGCAGCTGAATCTCTTGAATATGGTAAACATTTAATAAAAAAAGATGCTTCTTTAATTGAAGTTACGGAAAAAATTGAAGAGAAAATTTTTAATCTGGGTGGTAAACCAGCTTTTCCTGTTCAAATTTCCTTAAATGATATAGCAGCTCATTATAATGCTTTTGTAAATGATCAAACAATTTTTAATAATGAGGTAATTAAAATAGATGTTGGTGTAAGTTATAATGGTGCTATTGGGGATAATGCTTTAACTATTGATTTGAATGGTGATTATAATGAATTAGTAAAAGCAAGTAGAGAAGCCTTAAATGAAATTCTTAAAAATATAAGAATTGGAATTGAATTAGGAGAAATAGGCAAAATCATAGAAGAAAAAATTCAGGAGTTTAATTTTAGTCCTGTAAGAAATTTAAGTGGACATGGTTTAGGTAAATTTACTGTTCATACTTCTCCCACTATACCAAATTATAATAATGAAGATAAAAATATTTTAAAAGAAGGACAAGTTATTGCTATAGAGCCATTTGCTACTAATGGTGAAGGGTTTATTTATGAATCTAAAAGAAGTGAAATTTATAGTGTAATTAATTCTAAACCTCTAAGAGATTTTAATGTCAGGAAAATTTTAGAATTTATAAATAAAGAATATGGAGGAATGCCTTTTGCAAAAAGATGGTTAGTAAAAAAGTTTCCTTTGCAAAAAGTAACTTATGCTTTATTTTTACTTGAAAAAGAAAATATAATTAAAGAATATATGCATTTAAGTGAAAAAAGTAGAGGCTTAGTAAGTCAAGCAGAACATTCTGTAATAATTTTAGATAAACCAAAAGTAATAACAAAAGTAGATTAACCAAAATAATTTTGAGTATCTTTTTTGGTTCTAATTTCAGCTGCTCTTGCTGTTCTTAAATATTGATCTTCTATTTCTTTGTATTTCTTGATATCTGCTTCTGATATAGAGGGCTTAATTCTCTTTAGAGCTTCTAAGAAATGTTTCATTTTTACTTCTTTTGCTTTAAAGTCTTCTCTTAGTGCAAAAATTCCAGCTTCTCTACAAACTCCTTCTATATCTGCTCCTACATAATTTTCAGTTAGTTCTATTAATTTAGATAAGCTTACATCTTTAGCAAGAGGCATTGTTTTTGTATGAATCTTGAAAATTTCTAATCTAGATTTTTTCGTTGGTACTGTAGTTGCTATAATTCTATCAAATCTTCCTGGTCTTAATAATCCAGGATCTATTGTATCTGGTCTATTAGTTGCTCCTATAACTACAACATCATTTAATTCTTCTATACCGTCCATTTCAGACAGTATTTGATTTGTTACTTTATCCGTAACACTTGTTGATATATCACGACCGCGTACAGAAGCTATAGCATCTAACTCATCAAAGAAAATAATACATGGAGCTGTTTGTCTAGCTCTTTCAAATACTTTACGTATTGCTCTTTCACTTTCTCCTACAAATTTATTTAATAATTCAGGACCTTTAACAAGGATAAAATTAGCTTCACTTTCTGTTGCTATTGCTTTTGCTAATAATGTTTTACCAGTTCCTGGAGGGCCATAAAGTAAAATTCCTCTTGGTGGTGTTATTCCTAATCTTTTAAATGCTTGTGGGTTTTTTATAGGCCATTCAACTACTTCTTTTAATTGTTGTTTAATTTCTTCTAAACCCCCAATATCTTTCCATCTAACATTAGGAACTTCTACTAGAACTTCACGCATTGCGCTAGGCCTTACTAATCTTAATGCTTCTCTAAAATCTATATCTGTAATTTTTAATTTTTCTAAAATCTCTTGTGGTATCATGCCTTCATCTTTCTTAAGTTTTAAATCAGGAAGAACTTTTCTTATAACAGACATAGCTGCTTCTTTACATAAAGCTTCTAGGTCAGCTCCTACAAAACCATGAGTTATTTCAGCTAGTTTTTCAAGTTTAACATCTGGTGTAAGAGGCATATTTCTTGTATGTATTTTTAATATGCTCAATCTTGCATTTTTTCCAGGAACTCCAATCTCAATTTCTCTATCAAATCTTCCTGGTCTTCTTAATGCAGGATCAATTGCATTTGGTCTATTTGTAGCACCTATAACGATAACCTTACCTCTTGATTTAAGACCATCCATCGTAGCAAGTAGTTGAGCAACAACTCTTCTTTCAACTTCTCCATAACTTTCTTCTCTTTTTGGAGCTATGGCATCAATTTCATCTATAAAAATAATTGAAGGAGCATTTTTTTCTGCTTCATCAAATATATCTCTAATTCTTTTTTCTGCTTCTCCCACATATTTATTCATTACTTCAGGACCATTAATTAAGATAAAATGAGCATCTGATTCATTAGCAACTGCTTTAGCAAGTAAAGTTTTACCAGTTCCTGGTGCACCATGAAGCAATACTCCTTTAGGGGGTTGTATTCCTACTCTCTCAAATATTTCTGGATGTTTCAAAGGTAGTTCAACCATTTCACGTATTTTTCTTATTTCTTCTTCTAACCCTCCAATGTCCTCATAATTAACTTCTGGGACTTTTTCTTCAAGGACTTCAACTGCTTTTGGATTAATAGTTAATTGGGTGTTTTCAGTTATAACAGTAATTCCTTTTGGTGTAGTATTAACCACTATGAATTTAATACCCATCAAACTTAAATTAAAACTCCCAACAAAACTTTCTTCAAATAAATTAAAGATGTCTTCATAAGGGGAACCAGTCATTGTTTTTTTTCTTCTTATAGTTCCTCCTAAAGAAATAATATCACCCTTAACAACAGCTCTTCCTAAAACAGCTCTTTTAAAAAATTCTGGGTTAGTTGTTTCTATCATTATATTTTCTTGACCTGGAGCAATAGTAACTGATTTAGCTTCTGCAACTTGGGCTTTTCTTACTTTTACTACCTCGCCTATTCCAGTTTTAGCATTTTTTCTTAGAATACCATCCATTCTTATGACTTTTTGACCAACATCGGTAGGGTATGCTCTGTCTACTATACCAACAGTTAATCTATTTCCTTCTATCTCAACTACATCTCCTGGATGTACATTAAGATTATGCATTGTTTCAGAGTCTATTCTAATTATACCTTTATAGGCTTCTTCTTGCAATGCTTCCATTACCTTTAATTGAACTTCTTTGATTTGCATTTTAAATGGTAAATTATTTAAGAACTTGTGTTTAATAAATGTTGTGGTAAATATGGTATTTAAGACTTTCGATGATGAATTAAATCTAATTTTAAGTGGTAATAAGCCAGAAATAAGTTTGTTTTATGGGGCTGCTGGTACAGGTAAAACTACTTTTTGTTATTTAGCTGTTATAGAAAATGTAAATAAAGGTAAGGTTATATTCATAGATACAGAAGATGGATTTTCTTTAGAAAGATTTAATCAACTTGTAGGAAATAATTTTAAAGAAACTTTAGATAAAATATTAATTTTTAAGATTAATAGTTTTAAAGACCAGCAATTAAAAATTAAAAAATTACTGGATATAATAAAAAAAACTAATGTTTCCTTAATTATTGTTGATACTATGGGTTCATATTATAGAAGAATGGTAAAAAGTAAACCAGATCTAGCAAATAAAATGTTAAATAGTCAATTAAGAATTTTAAAGTATATTTCGAAAAAAATTCCAGTGGTAATAACAAGCCAAGTTTATCAAGATATTGAGAATAATATGATTTCTTTAGTTGGGAAAAAAATATTAGATAGATATTATAAAAATTTAATTAAGCTTGAAAAGAAACCTAGTAGAATTTTATACTGCAAAGACTTAAAATTAGAATTTGAGATTAATGATGAAGGTATAAATTTTATTTAGTAGTTTTATTTTTACCCCAGCTTGCTTTTGTTACGCAATCACTTGTTAAACACATTTCAAATGGTCTTTTACCTTTTCTTACAACTTTAATTATAGGAACCCCACACTCTTTACACAATTTATCTGTAGGAACTATTTTTGCTTGTTGTGGTAAAGAATAAGTGTTTTTACATTGAGGATAATTAGAACATGCAACAAATTTTTTCTGGGTTTTCTTACTAAATAATATCCTTAAGTGACCTTTATTACATTTTTTACATGGACCAAGAATACTTTCTTCATTTCTACTTTCTGTATGTGCTTTTGCTAATTCTTTTCCAATTTGTAATTCATTTTTCTTAAAATTCGTTAAAATCTTTGTTAAAACTGTTCTTGCTTCTTTAATGACTTGCTCTTTTTTCTTTTTACTTTCTAAAATTTCATCCATTTCTTTTTCGAAATGTCTAGTTAAATTTTCAGAAACTAATTCAGGAACATATTTCTTTAGAACTTCAACAAGATGTTTTCCTAATGTAGTTACTTCTATTGTTTTTCCTTTTATATAACCTCTATCATATAAAGTTTGTAAAATTATAGACCTTGTAGCTCTTGTACCTAAATTAATCTTTTCCATCTGAGCTATTATAGAACCTTGAGTGTATCTTTGAGGTGGTTTTGTTTGATCTTTTTTTATTTCTAATTTTTTTACTTTATAAATTTCATTTTCTTTTAATTCTGGCAAGGTAATTTCTTCTAATTTTACATAAGGCTCATAAAAAGAAATCCATCCTTCTGATATTGTTCTTGAACCTTTAATATAAAATATTTCTTTATCTATCTCAAAATCTATTTCCATAGTTTCTCTTAAAGCAGGGTCTGCAAAAGTAGCTAGAAATCTTTTAACTACTAACAAATATAATTTCTTTTGTTTGTCATCTAACTTATTTATATCAGGAACCACGGAAGTTGGATAAATTGCTATATGAGCTATATCTTCTTTTTTTCCTTGTCTTGGATATAATTTTTCTTTCTTGAGTAAAATTTCAGTTTGTTTTTTTACCTCATTTAATTTTGAAAGTTTTTGGATTATATCTCTATAACCTATTCTTGGATCAAGTTTTTCAGAGCTTGTTCTTGGATAACTTATATATGCATTTAAGTAAAGAGATTCTGCTATGTCTAGAGTTTGTTGTGGAGAAAATTTAAATAGTCTATAGGATTCAGTTTGTAATGATGTAATATTAAATGGTAATGGTTGTAATGATTGGTATTGTCTTCTTGTTATTTTGACTATTCTTGCATCCTTATTTTTACATTTTTCATGTACTGATTTTGCTTCTTTTTCATCCCAAAATTTATCTTTTTTATGTATAGTTAGTAAATCTTCTTTAGCTGAAATTAATGCAAATATTTGCCAATAAGGAACTGGTTTAAAAATTCCAATTTCTTTTTCTCTTTGTTCTAATAAAGCTAAAATTGGACTTTGAACACGTCCAGATGATAATATCTTAAAACCGCCTTTAGCTTCTTTTATAGCTAAAGTTAAAGCTCTTGAACTATTAATACCCCACATATGATCAAGATAATGTCTTGTTTCTCCTGCTTCAACTAAATTAAAATCAATATGGGGGGAAGCATTATTGTAAGATTCAATAATTTCTTGTTTTGTTAAAGTAGAAAACTTCATTCTTCTTGCATTAGTATTATTACAAATAAATTTTAGAACATTAAAACCAATTAGTTCTCCTTCTGTATCATAATCTGTGGCTATTGTAAATGAAGATGCTTTTTTAGTCAAATCTTTTAAAGTATCATAATATCTTTTTGTGAATGCTGCGCCCTTATTAACTAAATAACTAGGTTTCCATTCTATATCAAATATTGGATAAGTCCATTTTGATTTTTCTTTTTCAGCTAAAATAAATAAATGACCTACAGCAGATGCTAAAATAGTTTGTTTACCATTATGAGTTAATTCATAGTAAGGAACATTATGTACTTGTTTTTTTATTGGTTTATTATCTGCTAAAGATTCTGCTATTAAACGTGCAGCTTGAGATTTTTCACATATTATTAATTCATACATTTTTCAGAATTTAAAATTGTAGCATTTATATAATTTCTTATTCAAATTTCAATGATCTTTCCTTTTCTTCCAACATTTATTACTTTAGTTTTACCAACTTTTTCTTCTATACCTTCTGCTTCATGAACATGACTACATAATAAAATATCTGGCTTTAAAGAGTCTATAGCTTTTTTTACTCCACTACTACCTGGAAAAATATTAGTAAACTTTTCCATTAAAGTTCCTTCAGGGTGAACATGAGTAACCATTATTTTTTTCCTTGTATCTCTAATTTTTTCATGACCTTTTTTTAATAAATCATAAATTTCTTTTTCTTGTAATTGAAACATTCCTATATTTGCTGATCCACAACCAAAGAAACCAACATCTTTAATTTTTAGTGAATAGCCGTGTAAATTTGTTACTCCATAAATTTCTGCTAAAAAATCTGCTGTTGCTATCGTTTCGTGATTTCCTGGAATTAACAAAACTTTTTTATTATTCTTTATGAATGGGCTTATTATGCCTTTAGTTGGTTGATCAAAATATGTTAAATCCCCACATAAAATAACTAAATCAACATTTTCTTTACTAGCTCTATCTGCTAATTTCTTTGCAAGATTAGCATCTCCATGAATATCACCGGCTGCAAGTATTTTCATTTTACTTAGAATTATTGTTTTATTTATTAATGTGTATTGGCTTTATAAATCTTTCTATTTATACTACTATTTGGTAACTATTTTTAAATGAGGGAACTTTTTTGCTAGATTATTTAATTTATTTAAAACATTATTTGGATTGTAATTCTTAAATTCATTTATTAGATTTTTACTCTCTAAATCTTTTTCTGTTAATGGAATTGCAATACCATCTATTGTTTTAGCATCTTTCATGTGTAAAGAAAAAGGAGCACGAGCTAATTTTCCTGATGGTGTTTGCGAAGGGTCAATATTAATTGTATTTGGTTTACGTTCATGCCCACCAATTACATTTATTTTTAGTTCTTCTTTAATTTTAGCAGCCCATTGTCCAGTAAATGTCAACAAAGGTTCATTTTTACTATATTGTATATATTTTTCATAAAAAGAATTTGGAACTTTTTTATTTAATAATAAATAAATATGAAATGACTTTCCTGTCCACATAGGGAATATTTTGTATTTTACTAAAGAATTAAATTCCTTATCTTCTTTTATTAATTTAATTAAACTTAAAGCAACTTTCTGTGCTTCTTTAGCTTTAATATTACTTTTGTCTATATCAAAGAAAATTCTATCTATAGGTTTACCAGGGTTTTCGTTGTTTGTAGCATAGAAAAAATCAGAGAATTTTCTAGGTAAAAAATATTGCCATATATTTGTTTGAACTTTATTTAATTTAGGTTTAGCTTCTGCCAAAGATAATTTTCTAAATTCAAAAAAATCTTCAGTTAAATTTTTTACAAAATCTTTTATGTATAAAGGAGTTAATTGTGATCCTCTTTTTAGTAATTGTGGGCCATTTGGAATATAATTTTTAGCTGCAATTTCTTTTTTATCTAAAAATCTAACTAATTTCTCTCCTATTATTTTGTAATAAGGTAAAACATCCAAGTAACCATATTTATGAAGTATATCTACCATAATCTTTAAAATTAAAACTTATTTAAAAATTTATGCAAAGTTTTATATTCACTAAAATGTTATTATTCATATGCAAATTTTAAAGAAGTGTCAAATTTGTGGGCTAAGAGCAGCAAAGTATGGATGTAATCATTGTGGGAAAAATGTTTGTGAAAATTGTTTTGATTTAGGTAATGGTATTTGTATAACCTGTAAGCAAGGTAAAAGAATAAGGGGATAGTTATTTTTTCATAGAAATTTCTTTAAATCCACAATAAGAATGTAAAACTTTAGGTATTTTTACTGAACCATCTTTTTCTTGGAAATTTTCAAGAATAGCAACCATCGCTCTTGAAGTTGCTACCATTGTATTATTCAAGATATGTGGGAATTTTTTTTCATTGCTCTCATAATATTTTATATTTAATGCTCTTGCTTGATAATCAGTACAATTTCCTGCTGAAGTTACTTCTTGGTATTGTTTTTGTCTTGGCATCCATGTTTCTATATCATATTGTTTAGCAAATTTCATTCCAAGATCACCGGAACAAATTTCTACGACTCTAAATGGAATTTCTAATGATTTAAAAAATTCTTCCGTAATAGATTGCATTTCTTCAAGGGTTTTAAAAGAATCTTCTGGACTTGAAACTATAACTTGTTCTACTTTATTAAATTGATGCATTCTGAATAATCCTTTTGTATCAACACCATGTGCTCCAATTTCTCTTCTAAAACATGGAGTAACTGAACAAACTTTTATTGGAAAATTTTCTTTTTTTAATATTTTGTTCATGAACATGGATACTAATGAATGTTCAGCAGTTCCTATCAAATATAAATTCTCATTTTCAATTTTATATACAATATTCTCAAAATCATGCATAGCTATTGTTCCAGCAATAGACTCTTTTCTTAACATTATTGGTGGTACAACTAATTTAAATTTTCTTTTTAATAAAAATTCTACACCATATCTTTGTAATGCTAAATCAAGAACTGCTAGCCCTCCAAATAAATAATTAAATCCTTGTCCCGCAACTTCTCTTCCTTGATCAAAGTCAGCAATATTTAATTTTTCTGCTAGTTCTGCATGATTCAATAATTCAAAGTTAAATTCTTTTATTTTACCCCATTTTCTTATTTCAACATTATCTTTAGTATCTTTTCCATATGGAACTTTTTCATGTAAGATATTTGGTAAAGTTAAAATAACTTCATCTATTTTTTCTCTAATTTTATTTTGTTTTTCATCTAATTTTTTTATTTCTTCTGGTATTTCCTTAGCTTCTTTAAGTAATTTAGAAATATTTTTTCCTTCTTTTTTTGCTTTATTTATCTCTTCAGATAATAAATTTCTTCTATGCTTTAATTCCTCTGATTTTTGTTTGATTTGTTTCCATTCTTTATCATATTTTAAGATTAAATCAACATTTTTTATCTTCTCAAGTTGATTCCTTTTCTCTAAATTCTTCTTTACTAAATCTGGGTTATTTCTGATTAAATTTATATCAAGCATAAAATTGTAATGAAATGTTTGTATTTAAAGTTTTTGAAAAAAAGTTAAATGAAAAGGTTTATAAATAAGTAACATCTAATAGTGTTGAATATAATCACAAGGGGGAATTTAATGGTGAAAAAGAAAGATATTTTTGAGGTTTTCTTTAGAAAAAAACCGGCAATGATTTTAGTTTCATTAAGAAACAGCAATAAAAATCGTTATGGTTCTGTTTTAGCAAAAGAAGTTGATTGCACTTATTCTCATGCTGTTAAGATTTTACAAGAGATGGAGAAAGCAAAGTTAGTTAGTTTTGAAAAGCAAGGAAGAATCAAAACAATAAAGTTAACTGAAAAAGGATTAAAGACTTCTGAGTTTATAGATAAACTTAAAGATTTGTTAATCTAAGAATTATTTTTTAGATAATGAGTAATACCTTCTATTTGTGTTAATCTTGTTCTTGAAAATAAAAATTCTCTAAATACTCTATCTATTTTAATTCCATTTCTTTGTAATTGTTTTTTATATACACTATAAATTTTTCTTCCTTCTTTATCTAGGTCAAATAATAAAATACATTCTTTTTCTCCTTTATTTGTTATTTCTTCTATTATTGAATAAATTGGTTTAGAATTTATGATGATTTTTCCCACACCTAATTTTTCAAGCGCAATTTTATCTTTTTTACCTTCAACAAGAATTAATTTTTTACTTTTTTTTAAATTTGAAATCCAATCTCGTAGTGTTTCCAAATTACATCTACTTTATTAAATATAACTAAGTATAAATAAGTTTCTAATATAAATAGCGGGCTCGACGGGATTTGAACCCGCGACCCTCTGATTTCTATATTCTTTAAGAGTCAGATGCTCTAACCAAGCTGAGCTACGAGCCCTTAAATTTTTCTAGAATTATATGATTTAAAAATTTATGGTAAACTAGAAGTTCTAGCAAATCTGAGCCATATTACATAAATTATAATTATTGTAATTAGATATAATATATTTATACTCCAAACAAATGCTTTCTTAAATGGAATAAAAATATAAACAATAATTACTACGAGACTTGCTATTACTGCTATTAAAGCATTAGTTAAAACAGATTTTTTTACTTCATCTATTGCAAAAGCCTTCATTAATTTACATTCAGGATCACTTTGTAAACAATGACCAGTAACTGGATTTCCCGTTTGAGGATCAGTAACAGTGTACCTTTTAATTCCATCAATATATGAATAAACTGATAAAGTTAAGAAAATAATCAAAACTACCCCTATAAATGAAATAGAGTAAACAAAAATATTTTTAGATGAAACTCCATGTTCCTTTTTCGGTTTTTCTTGTATTATAACTGGTTGTGGTCTCTCTGAAGGTTTTTCTTCTGGTTTTTTTTGTTCTGTAATTATTGGTTGAGATAATTCTTTTTTAACTTGATTTATTGTTTCTGTAACTTCTTGTTCTGGCCATCCTTGAGCAAGTAAACCTTGTTTTAGATAATCTTCAGAATAACCTTTTTTAATTGCATCTTTTAAAAATGTTAATATCTTTTCATCCATCATGAGAAAACTCAAAGGAGTTAGTTATATATAGTTTTTTTAACACTGGTGAATACTAAAAAAATAATAAAAAAGTATATAAACAAAGAATAATCATGTTTTTGAAGAAATGAAAATAGAATTAACAAAAAAACCTAAGAACCCCATATTAATACAAGGTTTTCCAGGATTTGGTTTAATAGGAACAATTGTAACAGAATTTTTAATAGAACATTTAGGAGCTAAATCTATTGGTAAAATTATAAGTGATGAAATGCCTCCTGTAATTGCTGTTCATGAAAATAAATTAATTGAACCATTAGAAGTTTATTATGATGATAAAACAAATATTATAATTTTACATGCTTTAACTGGTGTTTCTGGCTTAGAATGGAAAATGGCAGAGGCTATTGGTAATTTATGTACTGAATTGAATGTTAAAGAAATAATTTGTGTTGAAGGGGTAAATTCAGAGGATATGCAAGGAGAAACAAGAGCATTTTATTTATCTGATAACAAGAAAAAAATGGAAGATACTGGAATAGGTCCGTTAAAAGAAGGGATTATTATTGGGGTTACAGGAGCTTTGTTATTAAGAGTAAAAAATATTGACAAAAGTTGTATATTTGTAGAAACTCACTCTAGTTTACCTGATTCAAGAGGTGCAGCTAAGGTTATAGAAATTTTAGATAAATATTTAGGATTAAATGTTGATTATAATCCATTACTTAAGAAAGCAGAAATATTTGAAAGGAAAGTTAAACAAATTTTAGAAAAAGGTAAAGACGTACTTTCTAAAAGACAAGAAAGAGATGAAACTTTAAATTATCTAGGATAGTTTTTTATTTCTAAATTATTATTTATATTGGATTAATAGAACTAAAACTTTTAAGCATTACTAAAATATTTTAGTTTTTTATTTGATAAAAACTTTTAAGAATTTATTATAAGTTTTATTTCTTTGGTTTTTTCTGTATAGTTTCACGCCTAATCTTTAGTTTTCTTACAAATATCGGAGAAAATTCATTAAAATCAGTATCATATTTATCAATTTGTCCGCATAATTGTAAAAATTCTTTTTCCATTTTTTGTAAATCATAATAATAATTCAAATAATTAGAACTAGTTTTCATTCTTTTCTCGGTTTCTTCAATATTTCTCATTAATTTGTCTAATTTTTGTTGTAATTGCACAAAAGATAAAGGTGGTTCTTTGTTTACTTTAGGTTGTTGAGGTCCATAAGTTGGTTTATTAAGAACTGGCTGACCTGGTTGAATAGGTCTATTTATCTTAGGTTGTTCTGGTTGTAATGCTGATCTCTCAGAAACAAAAGGATTTGGCTTTTTTTCTTGTGCCTTCAACCCTTCTAATACCTCTCTTATTGATTTTCTACCGCGAACTTGCATTTTAATCAATTTTTATAATCATATTAAACTTTATTAAGTTTTCGTTAGTAGAAATTTTTTATAACTTCATTGTATTTATCTTGTGTATCTTTAAAGCTAGGGATGCCATACATTTGTAATGTTGTCCTTATATCTGAATGGCCTGCTAATTGTTGTAAATAGTTTGGTGGAACCCCCAATCTAATTAAATTTCTTATAAAACTATGTCTAAAGATATGAGGATTTAAATGTTTTTTAGTTGGGTCTGGATGTTTTATTCCTGCTCTCTCAGCTGTTTTTCTTACAATCATATTAATTCTGCTTTCATCAATTCCATCTATTTTTTTATTATTACTTTGTATTAATTTTCCATGTTGTCTAGAACCCATATAAAATTTAATGTCTTGTAAGGTATCTTCATCTATAGGTACAGATCTTGGTACATTGCCTTTACCTTTAGCAATAAATATTTTCTTACCATCAAAATCAACATCTTGTATACGTAAACTACAAAGTTCAAAACGACGCATACCTGTTCTTGATAGTAGCTTTAATACAATACGATCACGTAAAGACTTAGCAGAAGCTATTATTTTTTTAATTTGGTCTAGGTCTAAATAGTAAATATTGTATTTTTTTCTGGTTTTTTTAAATTTAGTACTTTGAACCTCTTTTCCTTCCATTTTTATCATAAAAAACACAATTCTTGTATTTAAAGATTGTGTTTTAGGGGTAAAAGTAGGGTAAATTCACAACAGAATTAATAGTTCTGTTGTGTTTTTGAGAAAATATAGATTTTTATAGGTTTCTTCTACCAAGAGTTCCATTCATGGAAAGACATAGTAGCCTTATTGGAATAAGTATATAAATTTTACTGAGAAAAAGGTTTTAGGAAGATTTTTATATTCTTATCCTTTCAATCAAAAAATGCGAGTATTTATTGTACATAGGTGGGATGGTACACCAATTTCTGATTGGTATCCTTGGTTAAAAAAGGAACTAGAAAAGAAAGGCTTTGTTGTTGAAGTTCCAAAAATGCCAAATACTTCTGAACCTAAAATAGATAAGTGGGTATCTCATTTAAAGAAAATAGTTGGTAAACTGGATAATAAAACCTATTTTATTGCACATAGCATTGGATGTCAAACAGTTATGAGATTTTTAGAAAAAGAAAATTATAATGGCAAAATTGGAAAAGTAATATTTATTGCAGGTTGGTTTAAATTAGATAATCTGGAAGATCAAGAAGTAAAAGAAATAGCAGACCCTTGGATAAATAATCCAATAAATTTTGATAAAGTGAAACAAAAAATGAGCAAAGTTACTGTATTTTTATCAAGAAATGATCCTTATGGATTCATAAAATATAATGCAAAGATCTTTAGAGAAAAGTTGGATGCAGAAGTGATATTGAGGGATAATAAAGGTCATTTTACAGAAGATGACGGTATTAAAAAATTGCCTGAAGTTTTAAATATTATCTATTAAAATTGTTTAATCTTTGCTAAAAAGTTTTAAGCGACTTTATCTCAATTAACAAGTGCATTTAGCTTCTGCATGTTTGCAATGAGCACACATCGACATACAATGTTTACCACCACAAGAGTGTTTAGGGTCATGTTTTTTAGATGTATCCCCACAAACCTCACATTTATATCCCATAGTTGGTCCATGACAAGCTTACATTTCATTTTTTACCCTCCTTTTTACTTATTTTAGACTTAATTTTCTTAACTTCTACCTTTTTCTCATTTAAATATGGGTTTTTATCTGTAGATATCACATAAGTTTGCTTTCCAATACGTTTTTTCTTTAAATATCCTAATTCTTCTAATATTGTTGTAAACTCAGACATAGTTGATCTTACTGACTCATATTTCTTAGAAGGATAGATTTCCTGAGCTAGTTGTTTAAGTGATATCCAAGAATCAGGATTTTCTGAATTTAATGCAGCTAATATATAGCAAATATTCTTTTGTGATTGTGAAAGACTATCCCATGGACTAATATCAAGTTGAGGTTTTTCTAAAATTTGTTCCTGTTTTATATTTTGTTTGCTTAAAATATTATATATTTTTAATTGTTCTATGAATTTTTCAATTGATTGTAATCTTTTATGTAAATTTTCTTTATCATCATCATGTTCGTGGTGTTTTTCATTAAAATGATGTATCCATGAACTTATTTTGTCCATTTCTTCGCGAAGCTTAGAAAATGATGCCTCAATATTATGCTTCATTATACGCACTTCAGAGGCCGTAGAATCACTTTTCTTCCTAAATAGGTCAAAAATCATGTCTTTTGCTATAACCATACCTTTCTTTATAAATTTTTCGCTTATTGTTCGATAATGTTCGGAGACGTCTATAGATTGTTCTACGAACGTTCGTAGAACGGTAGTTTAATTATTTTATTACAAACATAATTTATAAGTAGTTTATTTCTAATTTGTTTAGTTTGTGAGGCTTTTCATAATGTAGATATATCATTTTTGATTAATTTTACATTTTTAGGCGTAAAAAGTGAGGCTTTTTATGGTTTTCTTAATTGATCTAATTGGTAGTACATATTAATCAGTTTTTGTTTTAATGAGAGGTCACGGAAATCTTTATTTACCGATAAAACGACGTAATAATTATCAATTTTTTGTTTTATTAGGGGTAATCCTTTACTAATAATAATACTAACAGCAGCTCTAATATATCCCTTAGATAGATTTAATTGCTTAGATAAATCAGCATAAGTAACTCTTCCTTTATCTTCTTCTAATTGATAGATTGTAAGAAAAATTAAAAATTCTTGTATAGTAAGTTTCTTGAATAAATCTTCGATCTTATTTATACCTATAATAGGGTCAAAAACCTTATTTATACCCGCTGCTCGATCGCTGCTCGATCGCTGCTCGAATGCTCGAACCCCTTCATTTCCACTGGAACTCTGTATTAAATGACCTTTATAAACCTCTTTTAATGGTGAATTATTGATTAAAAAGCGCAGTCCATCTATTTCTGCCTTCATTTTATCTATTTTTTCATTATTCTCTTTTATTTTATTTTCAAGCAAATTTATATGTTCTTTTACTTGAAAAAAGGAATTTTTAACCTTTTTTTGAAAATCTAGGTCATTTTCAGTCATTTTTTATATCCAACCCGCTCGATGATCGCTCGAAGATTGATTTTTTACAAAAACTCTCAAGTATAAAAATTTTATGGTGATAAATTATATTAATTAGTTATATTTTTTACTATTTTCATTATAATTTTATTGGACTAACTCTTTATATTTTTCATAAACTTCATTAGATAGCATCCATTTTTTTCTTTGTAAATAAGGTTTTCCTAATTTAGATTTTGTTATTGGTTTTACTATTCCACTGTTTTCTAATTCTTTTAATAACTTCATAATAAATTCATGATCACGTGCTTCTAATTTACTAATATAGGTAGAGAAAATTGCTTGAGGATATTCATCATACAGTATTCTAATGATATTTTCTTTAATTTTGCTTATATTTCTCTCTGAAATCTTGCTCATATAGTTATAAATATAATAAATGATATTTAATATTATTGGTTTTACCGCATAACTTTAAATTTAGGTATTTTTATGAAAAATATTTAATAAGTGAGGAAAAATTTTATTAATTTTATAGTAATGTCTCAATGCAATATAGAGGAAAAAAAGAATATAAAAAAATCATTATAATAGATATTAATAATATATATAAATACAATCTGTTTTTTATTTGGGGATCGAGATGAATAAAGAGGCAAGAATTTTAAAGATAATGAAAGATGATGGATGCAGCTGGGAAGAAGCTGAGAGAAGAGAGAGGGAGAGAAAAAGTTTGAGTGAGTTTTTCTAGACAAAATTTCTGTTTTTTATTTAAGTTTAAGATAATAAAACCTCTATTCATTAAATACTTAACAATAGTTAAATTTATAAACATTTTAGTTATAATAAGAATATGCGAATGCCTCAAGAAATAGAACTTTGGTATATTATTCCATCTATAAGAAAAGAATTGTCTATTGCTTTAAGAGAACTAAATTTAACTCAAAGGGATATTGCCAAGAGATTAGAAATAACAGAAGCTGCTATTTCACAGTATCTTAAAGATAAAAGAGCAGTAAAAGTTAATTTTAATAATAAAATCATGAGTGAAATAAAAAATAGTGCAAAGGAAATAATTAATGGTAAAAATTCAGTTAATGAAATTTTAAAGATATGTGATTTAATAAGATCTGAAAAAGTATTATGTGAATATCATAAATTATATGATAAAGATGTTCCTAAAAATTGCGAAATATGTTTAAAATATAGTTATTCAATAGCAAAATGAAACTGGAAATTAAAGATTTGTGGATAAGTGTAAATGGAAAGCAAATAATAAAAGGATTAAATTTAGATATAAACAAAGGGGAAATCCATGCTTTGATGGGGCCTAATGGTTCTGGCAAGAGCACTTTAGCTAATGCTTTATTAGGTCATCCTAAATATAAAATAGAAAATGGAGAAATTTTACTAGATGGAATTGATTTACTAAAATTAAAACCAGAAGAAAGAGCAAAAAAAGGTTTATTCTTAGCATTCCAATATCCTCTAGAAATATCTGGAGTGAAATTTAGTAATTTTTTATTTAGTGTTATGAAAAAATATGATCATGAGCTAAATATAGTTAAATTTAAACAAAAATTAAATGAAACTCTTAAAAAGTTAAATTTAGATGAGAATTTTCCTAACAGAGAATTAAATTATGGTTTTTCTGGGGGCGAGAAAAAAAGAGCTGAAATATTACAATTATTGATGATAAATCCTCAATTAGCTATCTTAGATGAAACTGATTCTGGGTTAGATATAGATTCTTTAAAATTAGTGGCTAAAGCAGTAAATAATTTAAGAAATCCTAATTTTAGTTGTTTGGTTATAACACATTATCAGAGAGTATTAAATTACCTTAAACCAGATGTAGTACATATTATGGTTGATGGTAATATTGTTTTAACTGGTGATTATGAACTAGTAAATGAAATAGAAAGTAAAGGTTATGAAAATATTAAGGAGTTAGTTTAAATGGAAGAGATTTTACAGATTAATAAAGGATATGAAGAAAAATATGGGTTTAAGGATGATGTAGAAAGTACTATAAAAACCCAGAAAGGATTAAATGAAGATGTAATTAAAGAAATTTCTAAATATAAAAAAGAACCTTCTTGGATGATTGAATTTAGATTAAAAGCTTATGGTATATTTAAGAGTAAACCTATGCCACAATGGGGGGCTAATCTAAATGAAATCAATTTTGATGAGATTATTTATTATGCTAGCCCTAGTGATAAAAAAAGTAATTCTTGGGAAGATGTTCCTGAATATGTAAAAAAGACTTTTGATAAACTTGGAATTCCAGAAGCTGAAAGGAAGTTTTTGGGAGGTGTAGGAGCACAATATGATTCTGAAGTTATTTATCATAATTTAAGAAAAGATTTAGAGGAACAAGGAGTGATTTTTACTGATATGGACACAGCTGTTCAAAAATATCCTGATTTAGTTAAGAAATATTTTGGAAAGATTATTCCTATGGGGGATAATAAATTTGCTGCTTTAAACAGTGCTGCATGGTCTGGTGGTAGTTTTATCTATGTTCCTCCTAATATAGATGTTAAGGTTCCTTTACAAGCTTATTTTAGAATTAATACAAAGAATTTTGGTCAATTTGAAAGAACTTTAATAATAGCAGACAAAGGAAGTAAAGTTCATTATATAGAAGGATGTACTGCTCCTATTTATAGTTCTGATTCATTACATGCAGCTGTAGTTGAAATTGTTGCATTAGAAGGAAGTAATGTAAGATATACTACCATACAAAATTGGTCTCCTAATGTTTATAACTTAGTTACTAAAAGAGCTTTTGCTTATAAAAATGCTACAGTTGAATGGGTTGATGGTAATTTAGGAAGTAAAATAACTATGAAATATCCGTCTGTATTTATGATGGAAGAAGGGGCTAAAGCAAATATTTTATCTGTAGCTTTTGCCGGTAAAGGACAACATCAAGATGCAGGGGCTAAAGCAATACATTTAGCACCTAATACAACTTCAACTATAACTTCAAAAAGTATATGTAAAGATGGCGGGAGAACAAGTTATAGGGGTTTATTACAAGTAGCTAAAGGTTCTACTAAAGTAAAAGCCAATGTTACTTGTGATGCTTTAATTTTAGATGAGATTTCTAGGTCTGATACATATCCTACTATGAAGATACATGAACAAGATTCTAGTATTACACATGAAGCAAATGTAGGTAAGGTTGGAGAAGATCAATTATTTTATTTAATGTGTAGAGGATTAAGTAAGGCAGAAGCAATGTCAATGATTATTTTAGGTTTTATAGAACAATTTACTAAAGAATTACCTATGGATTATGCTATTGAATTAAATAGATTGATACAATTAGAAATGGAGGGAAGCGTAGGTTGATTTATGAAAGCTATTCAAATTCTAGATCAATTAAAATTTCCAGTTGAATTAAAAGATAAAATTAAATTTAAATTAGATAATGGTTTCTTTCTTGAAGTCAAAAATAATGTTGATATTAAAACTCCTTTGCATTATTTATTTGATTTAAATAAAGATAGTAATCATAAAAATATAATTAAGATAGGCAATAATTCTAAATTAATTTTCATTGATGAGAATATTTCAGAGGATAAAGAATTAGATTATACTTGTGAACTAGAGGTTATATTGGGAGAAAATTCTGAGTTATATTATTTAAATTTAAATAATTTTTCAGATAAAGTAAAGAGTGTTTTTTTAAGTAAATGTGTAATAGAAAAAGATTCTAAGTTAAAATGTTTTAGTGGACATTTAGGAAGTGGAATTTTAAGCAGTAAAAGAGAGATAATTTTAAATGGAGAAGGATCAGATGGTAAAAATATAGAAATCGTATTTGGAAACAAAGAACAAATTTTTAATATAAGTTCTAATTTAATACATAAAGTTCCTAATACTAAAGGGAATGTTTTAGTAAAGAATGTTCTAAAAGATAATTCCAAAATGGATTTTAATGGATTAATTAGAATAGAAAAAGGTGCACAAAAATCAGATTCTTTACTTCAAGATCACTCTATTTTATTAAGTAAAAATGCAAGAGCAAATGCAATCCCAAGTTTAGAAATAGAAGCCAATGATGTTAGATGTACTCATTCTGCATCATCTGGACAAGTAGATGAAGACCAAATATTTTATTTAATGTCACGTGGTTTAGATATAAATGAAGCTGAAAAATTTATTGTAATGGGATTTTTACAACCGATTTTAGAAGATTTAAATGTAAAGGAAGTGAAGGAAAAGATAATTAAGATTATAGAAAATAAGTGGAATAATTGATATGAAAGAAAAAACAATTTCAATACAAGGATTAAATGTAGAACAAATAAGAAAAGATTTTCCTGTTTTAAATAGAAAAATTAATGGAAAAGATTTAGTTTATTTAGACAATGGAGCTACATCTCAAAAACCTAATATTGTTATAGATGCAGTAAGTAGATTTTATAAAGAATATAATGCTAATGTTCATAGGGGGATTTATAAGTTAAGTGAAGAATCTACTCTAGAATACGAAGGTTCAAGAAATAAAATTGCGAAATTCCTTAATGCTAGATACACTGAAGAAATTATTTTTACAAGAAATGCAACTGAAGCTTTAAATTTAATTTCTAATTCTTATGGAAATAATTTAAGTAAAGACGATGAAATTTTGTTAACTGTAATGGAACATCATAGTAATATTGTTCCTTGGCAATTATTAAAAAAAAGGAAGGGGGTAAATTTAAAGTTCGTTGATATAGATGAAAATGGTTTTTTAAAAACAGATGATTATGATAAGTTATTAAATAAAAAAACAAAAATTGTGAGTTTAACTCAAATGTCTAATGTTTTAGGAACAATAAATCCTATTAAGGAACTAATAAAAAAAGCTCATAAGAATAAATCTATTGTTATTGTTGATGCTTGTCAGTCTATAGTCCATATGAAAGTAGATGTTAAGGAATTAAATGCAGATTTCTTAGTATTTTCTGGACATAAGCTATTTGGTCCTAGTGGAATAGGTGTTTTATATGGTAAAAAAGAACTACTTGAAAAGATGGATCCTTTTTTAGGAGGAGGTGATATGATTAAAGAGGTTCATTTAGATAGAGCGGAATGGAACGATTTGCCGTGGAAATTTGAAGCTGGCACTCCTAATATTGCTGGAGCAATTGGTCTGGGATATGCTATTGACTACATAAACAAAATTGAGTATAAAAATATAGAAGATTATGAAAAAAATTTAACAAAATATGCTTTAGAAAAATTATCTAATATTAAGGGTATAGAGATTTATGGTCCTAAAAATTATATGGAAAGAGGTTCAATAATAACATTTAATATTAAGGGAGTTCACCCTCATGATGTTGCAAGTATTTTAGATAGCGAGAGTATAGCAATAAGGAGTGGTCATCATTGTGCACAACCATTAATGGAAAGATTAAAAGTAGATGCAACAAATAGAATTAGTTTATGTTTTTATAATACTAAAGAAGAAATTGATAAGACTATAAATGCTTTACAAAAAGTAGTAGAGGTGTTTGGAAAATGAGTTTAGAAATGTATCAAGAGACTATATTAGACCATTATAAATATCCTAGAAATTTTGGTGTGATTGATAAAGCTAGTATAAAAAGTAAAGAATCAAACATTTCTTGTGGTGATGAAGTAGAGATGTTTTTAAACATAAATAAAAATAAAATTAATGAAGTGAAATTTAAAGGAAAAGGTTGTGCTATTAGTTTAGCAAGTACATCAATATTAACTGAATCTATAAAAGGAAAAAATATAAATGAGATTAAGAAAATGGATAGTGATGACTTATTTAAGTTAATTAATGTTCAGATAAGTCCTTCGAGAATAAGATGTGCTTTATTGGGATTTAGTGCTTTAAAGTTAGGTGTTAATAACTATTTAAACAAAAAATAAATTCTTAAATAACTTAAAATGATAGAATTTCAAAATAAAGAGTATGGCAATGAAGAAATAAATAATATTTTGAATCCTGTTGTAAAGAGATGGTTTTATAGTAAATTTAAAGAGTTTTCTTTGCCTCAAAAATATGGTGTTATTGAAATACATAAAAGAAATAATATTCTAATTAGTGCTCCTACAGGGGGGACTAAAACATTAACTGCATTTCTTAGTATAATGAATGAATTAATTAATTACTCTGAAAGTGGAAATTTAGAAAATAAAGTTTATTGTGTTTATGTAAGTCCATTAAAAGCATTAAATATGGATATTCAAAGAAATCTTGTGGAGCCTCTAAAAGAAATAGAAGAAATTTCTGGAAAAAAATTAGGAATAAATGTAGCTGTAAGAACTGGTGATACTAGCCCAAGTGAGAAAGCAAACATGCTAAAGAAAGTTCCACATATATTAATAACTACACCAGAAAGTTTAGCTATAATATTAACTTCAAGGAAATTTAAAGAATTTTTAAGAGATGTTAGGTGGGTTATTATTGATGAGGTTCATGCTTTAGCAGATAATAAAAGGGGAGTTTATCTAAGTTTAAGTTTAGAAAGATTAGAATTGTTAACTAATAATAATTTTACAAGAATTGGGCTAAGTGCTACTATTTCTCCCTTAGATGAAGTAGCTAAATTTTTAGTTGGTACAAATAGGAGTTGTAAAATTGCTGATGTTCAATTCATAAAGAAAATGGATTTAAAAGTATTAAGTCCTGTTCCAGATTTAGTCAATGTTACACATAAAGATTTACATGATAATCTATATGATCTACTTGATAAGTTAGTCCAGGAACATAGAACTACTTTAATTTTTACTAATACAAGAAGTGCTACTGAAAGAGTTGTTCATCATTTAAAAGAGAAATTTCCAAGGAATTATACTGAAAATATAGGTGCACATCATGGAAGTTTAAGTAAGAAATTAAGGCATGAATTAGAAGAAAGGTTAAAAAAAGGAGAACTAAAAGTTGTTGTTTGTAGTACCTCTTTAGAATTAGGTATTGATATAGGTTATATCGATTTGGTAATTTTACTTGGAAGTCCAAAAAGTGTTGCTCGTGGATTACAAAGAATAGGACGTTCAGGACATCAATTACATGAAACATCCAAAGGAAGAATAATTGTCTTGGACAGAGATGATTTAATTGAGTGTAGTGTTTTGTTAAAAGCAGCTATAGAAAAAAAGATTGATAAAATTCATATACCTGAAAATTGTTTAGATGTTTTAGCTCAACAAATTTATGGTATAGCTATTTCTGATAAAATTCATATTAATGATCTACTTAAATTAATTAAAAATAGTTATTGTTATAGGAGTTTAAGTAAAGATGATTTTATGGAGATTATTAAATATCTAAGTGGTCAATATATTAGTTTAGAGGATAGACATGTTTATGCTAAGATTTGGTATGATAATGAAACTGGAATGATTGGTAAGAAAGGCAAACTTGGAAGAATGATATATATGACTAATATAGGAACTATTCCAGAAGAAACTTTTGTTACTGTTAAAGTTGGAGAAGAACCTATAGGTACCATTGATGAGGGTTTTTTAGAGAGATTAAAGAAAGGAGATGTTTTTGTTTTGGGTGGACAAACATATTTATTTAAATTTGCTCGTGGAATGGTCGCTCAAGTTGAATCTAGTTTAGGAAGACCTCCTACTGTACCTAGCTGGTTTTCTGAAGTTTTACCATTAAGTTTTGATTTAGCTTTAGAAATAGGAAAATTTAGAAGATTTATGGAAGAGAAGTTTAAAGCAAAACAAAGTAAAGATGAAATTTTAAAATTTATTGATGAATATTTGTATGTAGACAAAAACGGAGCTAATGCTATTTATAAATACTTTAGAGAACAACATTTATTTGCAAGAGAGATCCCAAATGATAAGAAAATATTAGTTGAATATTTTAATGAAGATAATAAAAAATATGTTGTGTTTCATAGCTTATATGGAAGAAGGGTAAATGATGTTTTATCTAGAGCAGTTGCTTTTGCTATTTCAAGATTAGAACATAGGGATGTAGAAATAGGTATTAATGATAATGGGTTTTATGTTGCTTATACTAAAAATATTAATGTAATAAGGGCATTTAAGGCTGTAAAAAGTAGTAATTTAGAAGGTGTTTTAAAACAAGCCATTGACAAAGCTGAAATTATGCGAAGAAGATTTAGACATTGTGCAACTAGGTCTTTAATGATTTTAAGGAATTATAAAGGTAGAGAGAAAAGAGTTGGAAGACAACAAGTAAGTTCTATGATTTTAATGAATGCTTTAAAGAGAATAAGTAATGATTTTTCTATTTTAAAAGAAGCTAGAAGAGAAATTCTTGAAGACTTTATGGATATAGAAAATGCTAAAAAAATAATAAGAGAGATAGAGAATGAAAAAATAAAGATTAAAGAGATTTCTACTATATTACCTAGTCCATTTGCTTTTAATATTGCAATGCAAGGTTATATTGATATTTTAAAAATAGAAGATAAGATTGAGTTTTTAAAAAGAATGCATGAAAAGATTATGGCGAAGATAGAAGTAGAAAGTTAATCATTCCTTTTTTAGGGTTAAAATATTTTTTTAAGTAATGTTCTCCATCCATGACCTGTCCAAACCGTTACAATTTGTGAAATATCATTATGGGATAATAATTTCTCAGCTCCAAGTAAGTTTCCTGAGGTAGGGTAGTCTATAGAGATACCTAATTCTTTAGGAATGATTTCTGCTGTTTTTTTCATAGTTTCTTCATCAAATAATAATACATCATCAACTATCTTCTCTAATTCCTTTTTCATTCTGGTACTACCTTCACACGATATCCCCCATACACTATGAGGTATTGCTTTAGGTACATAATTGTGAATGGAGGAATGGAGGAATGGAGCTTCATTTAATTCAACTGCATAAATCTTCATTTTTGGAAAATTTTTCTTTAGCCCAAGAGAGGTTCCAAGCAATAAACCTCCGCTTCCAATAACTGAAACTAAAGCTTCTGGGGTTACATTTTTTAATCGAAAATAATTACTAAGTTCTTCTCCGATCTTAGAATATGCAGAAATCGCATCCTCAAGTGCATCAGCCTGATTAAAGTAAAACCCATTGTTGTCCTTATTAGCAAATTCTCTTGCTTTTTTTGAACCTTCTAATAACCAATCATCTTTATCAACAAAATTAACTCTCGCTCCATACATCTCTATATACTCTGCAAATGGGCCTGCTACATAATCTGGAAGCCAAACCTCGACATTGTAACCTAACAATTTACCAAACTGTGCTAATGCAGCTGCCTCTGAACCTGTGCTTACGTCATACAATGTCATTCCTGGGTAAATCACTCCTTCAGATTGAAGTCTAGATATTCTATGATTCACGAATCTTGTCTTTGGTGTTCCTGTTAAGTTTTGCCATTCACATTTAAGATAAACATTATTTTTTATCAAAATTGTGTTTGTGTTTCCGATTAAATTTTCTATTACTTCCTTAGCAGAATTCATAATTATTTATTGTTTAGATAAATTTAAATAACTTACTTTTTACGATTGTTATTTAGATTAGGATTTAACGAAAGCTTTATAAATTTATTTTAGTTTTGAGTGATAATGGTAACGTTTTTATGTACAGTTTGTAAGTATAAATTCAGTCCAAGAAGTAAAACTAGGAAAAACCCTCCTGTATTATGTCCTTCTTGTTCTAGAGAAGGAACTTTAATTGATATTGACACTAGTGCAGAAGGTTTGCTTAGAGAAGCTTCTAATGAAGAATATAATCGTTAAATAAATAAAGTTTATTTCTATTAGTTTATTATGGAAATTCTAAAAAACATAGAAATTAAAGATTTAGCATTATATTTAAAGAAAGAAAAGATTTTAGTTATAGGAGATTTACATTTAGGTTATGAACAATCCTTAATTGAAAAAGGTATTTTAGTTCCTAAGTTTTATTTTAAAGATTTAATTAGTAGATTAGAAAAGATTTTGAGTAAAGTTAAGGTAGATTATATTGTTATTAATGGAGATTTAAAACATGAGTTTGGTATTATAAGTAGAGAAGAATGGAAAAATTCTCTTGATTTAATTGATTTTTTAAGTAAATATGGAAAATTAATATTAGTGAGAGGAAACCATGATACTATTTTAAAACCAATAGCAGAATTAAAAAAGTTAAAAATTAATGATTATTACAAAGTTAATGATATATATATTTGTCATGGACATAAACTTCCTAATGATATTGATTTTGCTTCTTCTAAACTTATAATTGTTGGTCATGAACATCCTGCCATAAGCTTAAGAGAAGGTGCTAAAAAAGAATTGTATAAATGTTTTTTATTTGGAAAATTTAAGAATAAAAAACTAATTGTTATGCCTAGCTTTGATTTAGTTACAGAAGGAAGTGATATTTTTAAAAATGAAGTATTAAGTCCTTTTTTGAAACAAGATTTGAAGAACTTTGATGTTTATATTGTTGCTGATAAGGTTTATAAATTTGGAGAATTAAAAAATATTTAACCTATATAATTTTCAGGTTTTTGTCCTGGGGTTATTTGAGGTAAAGGTATATTTGGAGGTAAGTTAACATCTTGTGAAAAAGTAAGTGCTTTTATGTTACATCTTGTTATGATAGTGTTTAGTAATAATGACATTAGGGGATCGGGTAATTTTTTATCTTTTTTCCATCCTTTATATGCTTCTTTAAGTTTTTTAGTTTCTTCAAGATAAAGAATAGTTCCTTTAAAAGACATTATACCTACTTTAGGTTCATATTCAACTGTATACTCAAAAGTAAATTTAAGAATATCATCTTGGTTTCCAAATGGTATTTTGTCTTCTTCTACTTCCTTAATTCCAAAATTATTTTTAATGTTTACATTAGATAAATCTTGTTTTTTATTTGGAAGTTTTTCTATGATTATTTTATCAAAATTAAATCCTACGATTGGCATTTTTAATGTTTAAAAGAATAAGTATTTAAAGCTTATGATTACATTTCTTCAACGGTTTTAATTCCTAATAAAGATAATCCATTTTCTAATACTTGTTTTACTGATTTAACTATTAATAATCTTGTGTTTCTTATTTTTTGTTCTTCTTTAAGTATCTGACAAAAATGATAGAACTCATTAAATGAACGCGCTAAATCAAGCAAATAATGTGCTAATATTGAAGGTTTATAGTGTATTGAACTTTGGTTTATATAATAATTAAAATTATTTAATTTCTTGATTAGATCTATTTCATATTTTGTTTCTAGGTTATTTATATTAATTTTATTTGGAATTTTTCTTGCTTTTTTAAGAATACTATTACACCTCACGTAAGTATATTGTAAATAAGGTGCTGTGTTACCCTCAAAATCTAAAATTTTGTTCCAATCAAAAATTATATCGTTATTTCTATCATTAACTAAGTCTGCGAAGATTACTGAACCTATTCCTATTTTTTTAGCTATTTCTTCTTTATTTTTTAGCTTCGGATTTTTTTGTTCAATTGTCTTTTTAGCTAGATCTATAGCCATGTTTAATACTTTTTCCAATAAAACTAAACGTCCTCTTCTTGTTGAAAATGCTTTTCCCTCTGGTAGTTTAATTAGACCAAATGATACATGAATGAATCTATTTTTATCATAACCAAGTAGTTCAAGAACCTTAAAAAATTGTAAAAAATGTAATTTTTGTTCTGAACCTACGACATAAATGATCCTTTCTGGATTAAATTTGTTAATCCTATAAATTGCTGCTGCTAAATCACGAGTAGCATATGTAGAAGCATCATCTGATTTTTTTAAGAGTAAAGGGGGCATTTTGTGCTTTTCGAGATTAACAACCAACGCATTATCATTAATTTCAGTAAGTTTTTTTAATTCTAGTTGTTTTATCATCTTATCTAATAATGGTTGATAAAAACTTTCTCCTGTATAAGAATCAAACCTTATATCAAGAATGTTATATATTTTCAGAAAATAATTTAGGCTTAAATCACGAAATTTTTTCCATAAGTTAATAGCTTCTTTATCATTATTTTCCAGTTTTTTAAACCATAGCTTTGCTTCTTCTTTTAAAGCAGAATCATTTTCTATTTCTTTATACATTTTTACATACAAATCTAAAGAATGGTTTATAGGATCTTTTTTAAGTAATTCTGGATTACCATATTTTTTATATGCTAAGATTAAAACTCCAAATTGTGTTCCGTAATCTCCAAGATGATTTATTTTTATACATTTATAACCTAAAAATGAATGAATATTAGAGAGGGAATTTCCAATAACTGTAGATCTTAAATGCCCAATATTAAAAGGTTTAGCTATATTCGGAGAGGAAAACTCAATTATTATTTTTTTATTTTTACCCTCATTAGAATTTCCAAATTTATTTTTTTTGTCAAAAATATCTTTAATTAAATCTCTGGCAATATAATTATAATTTATAAAAAAATTTAAATATGATCCTTTAATTTCTATATTATATATAATTTCGTTCTCAGGAATCGTATTAGCAAGTTTTTCTGCTATTTTTTCTGCTGGTTCCTTTAGAAGATGGGATAATTTAAAACAAGGTAATGAATAATCTCCAAAAGAATTATCTGGAGGTATCTCAATTAAAGAATAAATTTCTTCTACTCCGATAGGCAATCTTTTTTTAAGTAATATTGAAATTTCTTTTTTAATGTCCATATTTTTCAGATTTAAGGATATTCTTAAGGATCTTTTGTTTTCCTCTCCACTCTAATGCCTCTTTAAGTACTTGGCCAATTGTTTTTACTGGAATTACTTTTACTTTATTTCTATTTTCTGACGTTAATAAAACATCTTTCTCATTTGCTTTTGGAATTATTACTCTTTTAATTCCTGCTTCTATTGCTGCTTCTATTTTAGCTGTTACACCTCCAACAGCTAAAACTTCTCCCCTTACAGATAATGAACCTGTTAAAGCAGTATCTTGTCTTATAGGAACTTTTTTTAGCGCTGAAATGATTGCTGTTGCTACTGCTATTGATGCAGAGTCTCCTTCTACACCAGAATCAGCTGTTTGTAAAAATTGAACATATAAATCATATTTACCTTTTATATCTTCACCAAAATATTTTTTAATGATTGCACTAACATTCTTTATTGCTTCTTTTGCTATCTCTCCTAATTTTCCGGTTGCGATTATTTCAGATTCTTTTCCTCCTAAAGTAACTTCAGATTCTATAGGTAATACTATTCCTGAAAATGCAGACCCTGAACCAATAACTGCTAACCCGTTCACTCTCCCAATATAAGTTCCTTGGGTTATAATAACTTCATATAATTTTTTTGTTTCTATATATTTATCGGCTATTTGTTGTTCTAAAGTACGTGCAAATCTCTTTGCTTTTAAAACATGAACTCTTTCTACAAATCTAGAATTTTCTTCATGAGCTAAGTCTCCTGCAGCTCTTACAAGGCCTCCTAATTCTCTTAATTTTAATGTTAATTTTCCCATTATTCCTGCTCTTCTTCTTGCTTCAATAATGATTTCATCAACTGCTTCTTTTGTAAAATGAGGAATTTTTTTGTCTTTTACTACCTCTTGTGCTACAAAAACTGCTAATTTTTCTTTATTTTCAGATGTATATTCTATAGTATCATGCATATAGACTTCATAACCATATCCACGAATTCTTGATCTTAGGGCAGGATGCATATTTCTAACTGTTTCTGCATTACCTGCAGCTATTAAAATAAAATCACATGGAACAGGTTCTGTTCTTACCATTGCTCCAGCTGATCTTTCTGATTGACCTGTAATTGGATATCTTTTTTCTTGGATTATTGTTAATAATTCTTGTTGTGTTCTAGGTTTAAGTGTTGCAATTTCATCTATGAATAAAACACCACCATTTGCTCGATGAATCATACCTGGAATTACACGTTCATATGAAGGAGTTCCAAGTCCTCCACTTTGAAAAGGATCATGAAGAACATCTCCAAGTAAAGCCCCTGCATGAGCTCCTGTTCCATCTACAAATGGAGCTTGTTTTTGTTTAGAATTGTCTATGAGTAATTTTGGGACTTTTAGAGTAGTGTTGCTTAAATTTGCTCTTCTACTTAAATTCATAAATAATACAAATGCTCCTAAAAATATCATACTCCCTATTAGAGAAGCAGCTGCCATTATATCACCATATTGTTTTCTAATCCACCATGGTGTTATTATTGTTATTATAACTAAAATAAAAAAGATCATGTTTTGATTTCTTAAGGAACCGGTAGACTGGATTTTCATCTTAGTAACAAAATCTAATCCTTTACCTCTAGACATTGTCCTTACTAAAGGAAGATTTTCATCTTGCATATTATGAAAACATAAAACATCAACTAATTTTTCTTTAGGTAATAATTCTGCAAGGGCTTGACCTAACATACTTTTTCCTGTTCCAGGTTCCCCTATTAATAAGATATGTCTTCTTTGCTTAGCTGCTTTTTTGATTATTTCACGAGCTTCATCTTGTCCTATGACTTGATCAGCAATTTTCTCAGAAATTTTTAGCTCTTGTGTGGTTTTATATTTTAATTCTTTAGCCATTTTCTTAAGATTATATCAAAATTTACCTAAATCTTTAGAAATAGAGATTTAAAAAAGTAATGTTTTTAAATTATGTCTTCTTCTGAAATTACTACAAAGTCGCCTACTGCTATTACAGCACTAAATGGAACTAAGAAACTTCCGTTTTTGTCTCTTTCTAAATCCAATCCCTCAGTAAAGGATGTTGGATCTTTAAGAAGAATGTGTAATAATTCTCCTGTTCTTGTTTCAAAACTTATATTACCAACAACACCAAATCTTCTTCCAGTTTTACTAACTACGGTCTTTCCTAGGATGTGCTTAGCATATTTTTTTGATTCTTCTACCATTTTGCCCTCATTGTGGAGTGTAAATATTCACTTATTTATAAATATTTCTAAGGTGGAGTGTGTATTTTATGTTATTTAGAGATTTAATTCTTTTTTGATAAGAGATATTTTTAACATGTTATAAAAAAGTAAATTATAATTTAAAGATATATCTTAATTACCTATATATTCTCTTTTCGACCCTCACACCATCATTTCTTATGGAAAAGATTATATTTCTTATGGAATTTATTTAGGTTATAGCCTTTCTTAAAGGCTTTTTTTAGGATATTAAAAATAAGTGTTTTTATAGTTTATTTTTAAAATTAGAATGATTAATAATCTTTATATATTTATTATATTGTTATTTTAAAGGTTTTTAATACATACTTTATAAATTTTTCTAAATTGTAAAATATATAATATAAATTCAAAATCTATTACTACTAACAAGAAATTCTATCGGAAATAAGGGTGTAAATTTATAAAAAAATTATCTCCAAAGGAAATATAGGTCAGGGGATATGTTCTACAAAATAACAAATCTTAAATAATCCAACATTCTCAATAGTGGAAATGTCTCAAATTAATTTAGGGGGTTTTTTTGAAAATTTTCTAAAAAAAGATCCTTTATTTGTTGATAAAAATGTTCTTCAATCTAATTATACACCTGAAACAATTCCCCATAGAGAAGATCAAGTAAAACAAGTTGCTAGTATTTTAGCCCCATCTTTAAGATTGGAAAAACCATCAAATCTTTTTGTATATGGTAAAACAGGTACAGGTAAAACATTATCTATAAAATATGTTACAAATCAAATTACAGAAATTTCTAAAAAGAAAAAAATAAAACTAACAGCTTTTTATTTAAACTGTAAGTTAAAAAGAATTGCGGATACAGAATATAGATTGATTGCAGAACTAGCAAGAGATATGGGTAAAGAAATACCTCCTACAGGATTACCAACAGATGAAGTCTATAAAAGATTTGTTGATTTAGTTGATTCAGAAAAAAAAATTATCATCTTAGTTTTAGATGAAATTGATCATTTAGTAAAAAAAACTGGTGATGAAATTTTATATAATTTAACAAGGCTAAACTCAGAATTAAAACATGCCCAATTATCTATAATTGGAATTTCTAATGACCTTACTTTTAGAGATAGCTTAGACCCAAGAATTAAAAGTTCACTTTCAGAGGAAGAGTTGCATTTCCCCCCATATAACGCTTTACAATTACAAGACATTTTAAGACAAAGAGCGAAAATTGCTTTTAGAGAGGGTATTGTAACAGATGGAGTAATAGAAAAATGTGCTGCATATGCTGCTAAAGAGCATGGTGATGCGAGAAGAGCTTTAGAATTGTTAAGAGTAGCAGGAGAATTAGCAGAAAGAGACGGAAAAGGGAAGATTGTTATTAAACATATTGATGAAGCAGAAGAAAAAATTGATAGTGATAGAATCTTAAATGCAATTAAAGTACAACCAAAACAAGTTCAAACTACTTTATTAACTATTACAGAAATTTATTCTCGGTCAAAAGAATCTATATCTAGTGGAGACATTTATGATTTATATAAAGATTATTGTTTGAAGTGTGGTATGAATCCTCTAACACAAAGAAGAGTTTCAGATATAATTGCTGAGTTAGATATGCTTGGAATAATAAATGCAAGAGTAGTTAGTAAAGGAAGATATGGAAGAACAAGAGAGATAAGATTAGCTGTTCCAGAATCTATTATATATAAAATGAAAGAGATTTTAAAAGAGGGTTTAGGATTATGAACACCTCTAAATTAATTTCTACTATTCTAAGTAAAAATTATTTAATAAGTCCAGATGCTATAGACCAAATTAATGAAGTAGAAAATATTAATGATTTTATAGGGAATTTAAATAATAAAAATAATTCAATAATTATAAATAAAGAGGTTTTTGAAAATAAAGTTACGGAACTAAATGATTCTATTCAACAAGAGATTAATAATAAAGAACAATTACAAGAAAAAAAAATAAAAAATGATATTTCTGTAATAAAAGTATATAAGGAAAAATCAAAGAAAAGGGAAGTTCAAGACTTTGTTGGATATTATACTTCTAGATATAATACTCTTAAAAAAATATTATTACAAAGACAAGAGTTGCAAAACGCAATTTCAATTAATAGATTGCAATCAAAAAATAATAGCGAAGAAGTTACTGCTATAGGAATAGTTTCTAGTAAAACAAAAACTAAGAATGGAAATATAATCTTAGAATTAGAAGATACAACTGGAAAAATAAATGCAATTATCTCTAATAATAAAAAAGAAATACACGTCATTGCTAATGATGTTTGTTTAGATAGCGTTATAGGAATAAAAGGAAGCATAAGAAATAAAACTATTTTTGTAAACAACATTACTATACCTGATATACCGATGAATGAAGTTAATAAATCTGATGAAGAGGTCTATGCTGTTTTTACCTCAGATATACATGTGGGGCTTAATCTTTTTTATGAAGAAGATTTTTTAAAATTTATAGACTGGTTAAATATAGATAATGGTAATGATAGACATAAAGAAATAGCATCTAAAGTAAAATATTTATTTATTGTTGGTGATTTAGTAGATGGGGTAGGAATTTATCCCGATCAAGAAAAAGATTTAGTTATTAAAGATGTTTATGAACAATATGAAAGATGTGCTTTTTTATTAAATAAAATAAGAAAAAATATTAATATAATTATTTGTGGGGGTAATCATGATGCATTAAGATTGTCAGAACCACAACCTGTCTTAGATAAAGAAATAGCAAAACCCATATGGGACTTGCCAAATGTAACAATTATAACAAATCCAGGAATGGTTAATCTTTGTAGTAATGGAATAAACAAAGGAATTAATGTTTTATTATACCATGGTTATAGTTTCCAATATTTTGCAGATAATGTAGAGAGTATAAGGTTGAATGGTGGAATGGATAGACCCGATTTAATTATGAAATATTTATTACAATTTAGACATTTAGCCCCTACACATACATCTACTTTATTTGTAGCTGATCCAAATGAAGACGCTTTAGTTATAGATATAATTCCGGATATATTTGTTAGTGGCCATGTACATAGAACAATCGCTCAAAATTATAAAAATGTAACTATAATAGGTTCTGGATGTTGGGTTGGAAAGACCACATTTCAGGAAAAAGTAGGTATCAATCCCGATCCAGGTAAAGTTGTTTTAGTAAATTTAAAAACAAGAGACGTAAAAATATTAAATTTTAGAGAAGATGAAAGGAATAAATGAATATTTTGAGATTATAGAGAAAGATGTAAAATTTTCTTATGATAAAGCTAATGAAGTTAGGGCTTTACATTATGATCCAGAGGATAAAGTTGAAATTTTTTTAGCTAAGGACATGGCTGAAAGAGTAGTTGGTTTATTGAGTACAATCGCTCCACAAATAGTTAACACAAATTTGGTAGAAAGAGTAAATGAAATTGAGAAAAAGTATGGTAAATTAGATTTCAGAGTAGCTTTACAGATAGGATTAGAAGTTGCACAAGAAAAATTCTGTAAATTTAAAGATAAAAAAGAAGCAATGGAAGTTGGAATAAGATTTGGATTAGCTTATTTAACATTAGGAGTAGTATCCTCGCCTTTGGAGGGGTTTACTAGACTAGAAATTAAAAAAAGGAAAGATGGCAAAGAATACTTTGCTTTATTTTTTTCAGGACCAATAAGAAGTGCCGGTACTACTGTAACTTGTGGTAGTATTCTAGTTGCAGATTATATAAGAAAACAAATGGGGTATTCTGAGTATGATCCTAGTGAAGAAGAAATTAAAAGAATAGTAACAGAAGTAATAGATTTTCATGAAAAAATTACTAATTTACAATATTTACCAAGTCAAGAGGAAATAGATTTTATGGTGAGGAATTTACCTTTACAAATTGATGGTGATCCTTCTGAGGATATGGAGGTAAGTAATTATAGGTTTTTAGATAGAATTGAAACAAATAGATTAAGAAATGGTGTTTGCTTAGTAATAGCTGAAGCATTAACACAAAAAGCTTTTAAATTCTGGGGTAAAATTCTTAGTTGGTATAAGAATTTTGACTTAGGACACTGGAGTTTTTTAGGAGAATTTGTTAAGTTACAAAAAAAAATTAAATCTAGAAGTAAGTTAAAAGAGCAAGACGATATAAAATTAGTTCCAGACTATACATACATTAAAGATTTAGTTGCTGGTAGACCAATCTTATCTCATCCATTGAGGACTGGAGGTTTTAGAGTTAGGTATGGGAGATCAAGAACATCTGGGTTGAGTTCATTAAGTATACATCCTGCTACAATGTATGTTTTAGATAATTTTTTAGGTATAGGAACACAAATAAGATATGAAAGACCAGGTAAATCAACAGCAGTTGCTCCATGCGATACTATCGAAGGACCTATTGTTAAATTGAGGGATGGTTCTGTAAAATACTTTGAAAATATAGATGAAGCTAAGAATCTATCTAATAAAATTGAGGAAATATTATTTTTAGGAGATATTCTAATTAACTACGGTGAGTTTTTTAATAGAGGTCATTTCTTGGTTCCTGTAGGATATAATGAGGAGTGGTGGGCTCAAGAAATAAAAAATAAAAAGATTGAGTTAAAAGAATTATCCAAAATAATAAATATAGATAAAAAGTTATTAGAAGAATTATTAAGGTCCCCTTCAAATTTTAAATTAAGTTTTGATGAAGCGATAGTATTTAGTAATAAATTAGGCATTCCATTACATCCAAAATACACTTATCATTGGAATGACATTAGTAAAGAAGAGTTTATGAGTTTAGTTGAATGGATGAACGGAGCAGCTATAGATAAAAATGGAGAATTTAAAATAATTCTTAATCTAGTAAAAGAACCCAAAAGAACCCTAGAAATTCTAGGAGTTCCTCATATTGTAAGTTCTAAAGAATTTGTTATTATAGAAAACGATTGGGCAAAAGCTATTGCATTCACATTAGGATTTTTAGAAAGTAATAAGATAGATATTGAAAAAATTAAAAATATAGATGAAAATAATGTTTTGGAAATATTAACAAAAATTTCCGGAATTAAAATTAAAGATAAATCAGGAACTTTTATAGGGGCTAGAATGGGAAGACCAGAAAAATCAAAAATGAGAAAATTAACAGGCAGTCCCCAAGTATTATTTCCGGTAGGAGTAGAAGGAGGTAAATTAAGATCTTTTCAATCAGCAATAGATTTTGGTAAAGTAAGAGCAGACTTCCCATTATATTATTGTTTGAAATGTGATAAAGAGACTATCTATCCTGTATGTCAAAGTTGCGATAAAAGAACCGAAAAAAGATTTTATTGCCCTAGATGTAATAGAACAATAAATGAAAGAAAATGTAAATTACATAATGAAGGAAGAAGTTTTATTGAAAAAGAGATTGATATAAATGATTATTTTAATGCAGCTATAAGTAAATTAAAGTTAAAAGAAAAACCCCCAGAATTAATAAAAGGTGTAAAAGGAACTTCTAGTAAAGAACATACCCCGGAAAATTTAGCTAAAGGAATTCTGAGATCAATATATAATTTATATGTTAATAAAGATGGAACTATTAGATATGATATGACTGAAATGCCTATAACCCATTTTAGACCAAAGGAAATAAGGACGGATCTTAAAAAATTAAAAGAAATGGGATATGATAAGGATATGTATGGAAATAATTTAGTCAATGAAGATCAATTAGTTGAAATTTTTCCTCAAGATATAATCTTACCAAGTTGTCCAGAGTCAAATGAAGAAGGGGCAGATTTAGTATTTTATAGAGTAGCTAATTTTATAGATGACCTCTTAATGAATTTTTATGGAAAAGAGAAATTCTATAATCTCAAGGACAAAGAAGATTTAGTTGGACATTTAGTTATAGGTTTAGCTCCTCATATTTCAGCAGGAATGATTGGGAGAATTATTGGATTTAGTAAAACTCAAGTTTGTTATGCTAATCCATTGTGGCATGCATCATTAAGGAGAGATTGTGAAGGTGATGAATGTTGTATTATACTACTTATGGATGCCTTAATTAATTTCTCTAAATCATATTTGCCAGCTCATAGAGGATCTACGCAGGACTCATGTTTAGTTTTAACATCTAAAATAATTGCAAGTGAAGTTGATGATATGGTTTTTGATATGGATGTTGTTTGGGAATATCCTTTAGAAATTTATGAAGAAGCATCTAATCTAAAAGAACCATGGAGTCTAAAAATAGAACAAATTAAAGATAGAATAGACACAGAAAAACAATATTATGATTTTGGATTTACACATGATGTTTCAGATATAAATATGGGCGTTGTATGTTCTGCTTATAAATCATTACCTACTATGCAAGAAAAAGTAATAGGACAAATGAATTTAGCAATAAAAATAAGAGCTGTTGATGCTGATGATGTAGCAAGATTAGTTATAGATAGGCATTTCATTAGAGATATAAAAGGTAATTTGAGAAAATTTTCTACACAAGAATTTAGATGTAGTAAATGTAATGAAAAATATAGAAGACCTCCTTTAGCTGGAAAATGTTTGAAGTGTGATGGAAGGATTATTTTTACTGTTTCAGAGGGATCTGTTATTAAATACCTAGAACCAACTTTAGAATTAGCTAGATTGTATAAATTACCATTATACCTTGAACAAACATTAAATTTGACTAAAAGAAGAATTGATAGTGTATTTGGAGTAGATGAAGAAAAACAAGAAGGATTAACAAAATGGTTTAGTTAATTATATGGATTCTAATTTTTTAATTCTCTCATTTATATCTGGATGAGTATTAAACAAAGAATTTATTTTTCCTCCTATTTTTCTTAAAGGATTTTCTAGATATAAATGAGCCGTAGCTTTATTTGCACTATCGACTAATTTATCTTTGTCATCTCTAATCTTTTTTAGAGCATCTGCTAAACCTTTGGGATATCTAGTAAGTAATGCTCCAGAAGAATCAGCTAAAAATTCCCTTTTTCTTGAAATAGAAAATCTGATTACTTGTGCTATAATAGGGGATAAGATTGCTAATAACAAACCAGCAACAATTATTATTAAATAAAATATTCCTCCGGATCCCCTTGAATGCCTTTGCCTCGGAGCCCATAAAAAATTTCTTATAATAAAATCACTTAACAGTATTATTACTCCAACAAGTATAGAAACCAGCATCATTAACCTTATGTCAAAATTTTTAATATGTGACATTTCATGTGCAATTACTCCTTCTAATTCAATTCGTTTTAATTTTTTTAAAGCTCCTGTAGTTAGGGTTATAGATGCATGTTTGGGATCTCTACCAGTAGCAAAAGCGTTTATAGAATCTTCTTCCATAACATAAACTTTAGGCATAGGAATTCCTGCTGCTATAGATAAACCTTCTACAGTGTTTATTAGAAAAGCATGTTCTTTCTTGTCTGCTTCTCTAGCTTTACTCATGGATAAAATTAATTTATCTCCTGAATAGTATCCTATTAAAATCATCATTATAGAAAAAATAAATGCAAATATTATTCCAAAATAAGAATTTCCAAATATCAACCCAAAAACATAACCTAGAATAAGAATTATAATAATAAAAACAAAAAGCAAAATGTAAGAATTTCTTTTATTTGAAGATATTTCAGAATAAATATTCATCTTAGAATTTTACTTTGATAGGTTCTTTTTCTTTCCCTTCTGTCTTGAAAAACTCTCTTTCTTTAAAGTTAAACATGTTTGAGATGATATTTGTAGGGAATTTTTGTATTAAAATATTAAACTCCATAACACTGTCATTATAAAATTGTCTTGAATAGGCTATTTTTGATTCTGTTCCTGATAATTCTTCCTGTAACATCTTAAAATTTTCATTTGCCATTAGTTTAGGATAGGCTTCAGCTACAGCAAAAATACTCTTTAGTGCATTTGTTATCATATCAGAGGCTTTTGCTCTATCAGATAAAGAACCAGTAATTAATTTAGAACGAGCTTCTGTTACCATCTTAAATGTTTCCTTTTCATGTTTAGCATAACCCTTTACAATTTCAACTAAATTTGGAATCAAGTCATATCTACGTTTTAGTTGGACATTTATTTGTGACCATGCATTTTCAATTCTATTTCTTAGAGTTATTAGTCTATTATAAGAAATTATTATGTATAGTACTAGTATTATTAAGATTATAATCAATACCCAAAATAATGTTGCCATATACGTTTACAAAATATTCAACTATATAAAAATATCGAAATCTTTATTAATTAAACTAAATTGTTTTTAGTGTATGAAAAAGAGAGACGATATTTTTAAAAGAGAGTTAGATCAGTCTAGAATTATGACTTTACTCTCCGAGAAAAGAACTTTACTATCTGAATTAAGAACCGCAATAACAATGTTTGTATTACCTCTTACTATTTTAACGGTTTTAATAGCCACATCAAGATATTATAATATTCAGAATAATATTCCATTACTTATTATTATTGGAGGGATTAGTTTAATCTTATTATTAATAAGTATCGTAATGACTGTAAGATCTTTAGGAAAAATGGCTATAGTTGATAAAAAATTAAAAAATGAGAAATTACCTTAAAGAATAAAATATAATATTACAGGTAACAAAAGACATCCCATTAAATGACTTTTCCCTATTCCTTTTAAAGTTGGTAACATTCCTACAAATGTTGCTACTACTAATACCAATAATCCATAAAATCCGGTAATTATCATAACTAAGATTGTTACAAATAAGATGATAGACAAACATAATTTTTGGTAATTTAGCTTAGAGATTAATCTAGTGAATACCTTACTTAATTTCAAAGTAATTATTGCAGCTATAGCTCCAGAAATTAAAATAATACCAATAGATAATATTAAAGTTTCTAGATTAAATATTCCTAGAATTTTAGACATGATAACAATAGAACCATTACGTGCTTTGTCTATTACATATAAAGTTACAAATGAAATTATCATATTAATTGTGTTTAGTGCTCCAACTATTATTAAAAACCCTCTTATTGACATTTTCTTGAATAATTGTGATGTAATTATTGCTGCTTGAGCAGGTCCTAAACCTGGAAGAAATGAAGAAAAAGTACCAACTAATACAGAAGAGATTATTGATTTAAATCCAGTTTTTTTATCTATTATGATTTTATTTATTTTTTGCTCAGGAATTTTTATTTTGTCCTTTATACTCATCATTAATATACTAATTCCAAATAATCCTGACAACAAAGGAAAAAGAGGTTCTGATAATCTTAATTTAAAAGTTGCTAATCCTAAAACTCCAGATAATAAAAATACTATTAATGCAAAATATTTTGATTTTCTTTCTTTTAAGATTAGAAATAGAGAGACAATGATTAAAATATATCCTATATAGGTTCTTAAAATAGGATAAATCTCTTTTAGAGTAACTATTATTAGAGGTATTAACATTATGGTTATTATTAAACTAAATAAACCACCAAATACAGTTAAGAATATTGCTTCATAGGAAAGACCTCTTAATAACAATCTATGAGCAGGTAACACAGAAAGTGCTGTTTCTGATTCAGGAGCACCTAAAAAACATGATGGAATGAAATCAGTAAAAGTGTGTGTAATGGACATAGAAATTATAAAAGCTGCTAAGATTAAGGGAGAAGTGAAATTTAGTAAAAATGGAGATACTGCGAATATGGATACTGCAACTAAATTAATATGAACTCCAGGTATTAAACCAGTTATTGTTCCTGCTATACAACCTAATAAAATTGCTATTAGTAATTCAATAAACATTATTCATCATTTTCTTTTGTCACAATTATGGGACTTGTAGGTGTTTGTATCTTCTCTTTTTTATTTTCAATTGGAATTTTTTCTTTAGGTTTTATCTTCCTTAATGTTTTTATAACAATTATGAGAGGTATTATTGCGAATAATAATAATAAGAGAGGTAAGTTTTTAAATATTATACCAATAATACCACTTCTTGTTTGAGCAGGTTTTTCATCTATATTCTTAGGCACTTCTGGATTAGGAGTAATACTTAAGTTTTGTTCTTCGCTTTTTATAGATGTAATAGTTGAGGGAAGTGGACCAGGGGATATAAATTGGCCTTCACCTTCAGTAGGAGGTTGACCTTCTCCTTCACTAGGAGGAGTTTGTGAAATTGTAAACTTAACTATTTGCCAATCTACAAATTTATTATCACTTACTGATATATTTACATCATATACTCCGGTAGAAGTTGGAGTAAAATCTATTAACCCTGTATTTGCATTAATATTAAAAAGAGTAGTATCATCAGAAAATGAAAGTGTGTCATTATTTGAATCTGTTGCAGTGACTTGAAAAGTAAAATGATTATTAACTATGATATTAAAATCAGTAATAGAATTTAAAACAGGAGCATCTGAAATTATTGTAACCCTAGATATAGAGGTTTCTTCTATATCAAAATTTTGTGATGAAATAAAAGGAATTATTAAAACTAAAGGTATTAACAGCAATAATAATTTTTTCATTACATGGTTAAATAGGATTACCTTTTTGAATTTTTCTCTTTTGATAAAGCATAGAAGCGATGACTATTACTAATATTACTATTATTACTAAATACAAAGGAATAAGGTTTCGTGCTTCAGGAGTACAATTAACCTTAACATTTAGTCTTGATGAAGCGCTTGATGAAGTAGATGAGCCTCCATTTTGAGTGGCTGTTGGTTTTTCAGAGACAATTATTTCCCCACCATAAACAATAGGTTCTTGATCACATCTTTTTTCACAGAGCACATTTCCGATTAAACAATCCTTTTCATATACTTCAGGAACATCAAAACAAAGTTTTGCAGGAATACTATTCTCATGTGTGGTAAAAGCAACAATATTTACTGTATCTACGTCTTTAGTTTTAAGTATTTCATTTATTTCTTTACTTGTTTCTAAATTTACTGTTATATCCTCATCCCATGGATTATATAACCCATACTCGACACATCTTTCTTCATTTTCATTTACAACAACTGTTTCTGTAGACCAAAGAATGCCCACTCCTTTTCTTGCATTTACCATTGATGAAACTGTTGCTAATGAAATTAATAGTATTATTAATAATTTTAGTGTTTTCATTGTATACTCCTTAGCATCCTGCTCCTGCTGAAGATACACCTTTGAAGAAGAGTGTATTTTCATATGTTCCAGGTGTTTGACCTAAAGGAATATCAAGGAAAAATCTAAAGAAAGTATTATTTCCTATACCGACATTAGTTTGTGAAGCAGTATAATTTAAAGTTAAAAGATTAGATAATAAAGCACTTGGAGGATCATTATAATTACTCATATTTGATAAATTACTTCTTGTCCATGTATAATTTCCCAGCCCAATAACATCACCATTAGTAGTATTCATTGCAGTCCCTCTTATACAAAAATCTACCTTTGTATTAGAATCAGAGGAAACTGTAATGTAATATAAACTAGCATTAGTGGTATTTACATAATTTCCTGTTGCGTTTATGTCATTTATATAAACATCTATACCACCGAAATTTATAAAGGAGAGGTTTGACGATTTTGCTATAGAAAAGTATTTCTGTACTACAACTTGGGAAGTAGCAGATTCTTCTGTAGCATATCCAGTAATTGTTCTTATATCATTTATATTACTTATCAACCCCACTATTGAAATTACTAAAAGAAGTGATGAAAATATTATAATTGTATTTATTGACCTCTCTTGCATTTTTAATTTATGATTTATCCTAATATATAAATTTTATGGTAATTGACCAAATGCCACTGCTTTAAAGGAAACATTATTTTGATATGTTCCAGGAGCTTGTTGAGCAGGAGCATTTAAGAAAAATTTGAAATAGATTGTTGTGTTACTAGGTATGTTAGATACAACTAAATTATCTGTATAATTTTTAGTTAAAAATCTTTTGTTAATTGATGGTACTGTATTATTAGTTAAATTAAAGCTAAATGTTTCATTTCCAAGTCCAATAACATCTATTCCCGAGGTTAAATCTGAATCTGCTTTTATGTACAAATCAATATTTCCACCAGTACTTTGAACTTGAATATCATAACTAGTTATTCCATCTAAATTATTTCCATTTGCAGATAAATTGTATATAGGTAATGAATTAATAGTCCAATTTATTCCATTTGCTAATGAAGAAGATAAAGATACAGCTACACCAATAGTACTTGTATTACATCTTGTGCTTACTCCTTGTATTGTAGTTGAATTCCAATTATTTGCAGTATCACTTGCTCCTACCCATGTAAAGTTAATTATTCCATCTGTTGTGCATCTCCAGTTGTAATACCATTCATTTCCTGAACCTTGGGTAAAATTATATGTAGTACCATTTATGGTTCCATTAACATAACTTATAGAACTACTTGGATCTATTATAGAAACATTAAATTTAACATATTCATTTAGACCAACTTGAGATTGATTCACAGAAAAATCAGTAAATACTGGAAAATCCAAATCTGCTTCAGTTATTGTTACAGGAGATTGTAAATAGCTATCTTCTGTTAAACTGCTCCAGGTTAATCTTGCCTGTGAGTTTGAACTAGGGGTTACACTTCTAATTTCTAGCTCAGCTATTATTTTATCACCTTTGTTAAGATTAAATGCAGAACCTGTCAATGAAATATTATAATGTTGTGTTGTAGATGAACCTGCTCCTAGTTCCACTCCATTAGTGCATGGAGCAATTGTAGGCCCTTTAGTATCATTAGTGTACCATACATATAAACATGCTCTTGGAGACGCGTCTGCTTGATTTGCACTTTCATTTCCATGAATATGGACTACCCATGTTCCAGCACCAATTGATTGCGTTGCTAATGAATTTGTTATAAAAGAAGTCATTTTTCCAAATCCTGTTGAAGTAGAATTAAAAATTACTGTTTGCATTTCTTTTATATTTCCAAGAGATGCATTCATTGACCTATTTTGCCATACACTATTATAAAGAAAGGTATCACCAGAAGCACTATTATCTGGTTTTGGTTCAGATGGCATTAATTCATTTTTTGATTTAAAATAAAATCTGCTTGTTGAGACTACTGCTTGAATTATTGGTGGTAATGGTTTAGCTTGCATTTCTACTATAGGTATTATTTCTGAACTAAAGCTATGCGTTACTAATTTTGCTTGTGAAAAAGTTTGAGGTATTACACTAACACTTTTAAAATCTCCAATAGAAGGATTATAATTTAAGTCAAACCATTTTCTTGAATAAGAATCAAGTTTACCTAAAGTAGAAGTATCTATATTTGAACTTCCTGTTACTTTTATTATGAAACTTTCTATTGGTTTAGGTTCTTTATTATCTATAAGTAATCTAAGTCTATGGTTTTTTGTATCAATATAAGCTTCTTTAACTTCAAAATCTACAAGAGCACTAGAAATTATTAGATTTTCAGTCTCTGCTTTAATTCTGGAATAAGTACTTAAATTAAAGTTATAAACACTTATAGCAATTACAATTGTAAATCCTATCAAAATAACAGTTGCTATTAAAGGTGAAACAGCTCTTTTTTTCATATACACTAAGAAATTTAATTTACTTAAATAATTAACTGTTTATATAATATTTATTGTAGATGCCTCAATCTCAAGAGAACCTTCATATTCTTTTACAGTACCTATTATCTCTACTACTTGACTTGTGTTAATACTTATATCTTTATCTTCTTTAAAAGCAACAACTGTAATATTACCGGTATTATCTTTAATGTTTAAAATTAATATTCCTGGAAGATTTCTAGATAAAATTACATAGCCTTTAATTTTTACTTCTTTGTCTAAATCCTTACTAGATATATCTGCAATGTTTGAATCTGAAATATTTTTACTTTCAGAAACAAATAAAATTATTAATACCCCTAATAATGCACATATTAAAGCTATGTTAAATAAGGTTTTTTCTTCCATATAGATATTTATTTAGAAAAGCTTTTATAACTTTACATAGGAAAAATTTATAAAAACTAAAGTTATATATAAAATAGATGCAGGAGCCAAAATGGAAATATTTAAATTGGAAAGAAATTATAAAATGGACAGTTATTGCAATAATCCTTGCAGCAATAATCGAAATAATTTATTTTATGGTGAGGTAAATTGAACGGTATAGTAAAAAAGAAGGTTAATGAAGTTAATTCTTTAAATGAAGAAAATGAAACATTAAAAGCAACTCTAGACTATCTTAAAGAAGAGTTAAGTAGAATCAAACACCCACCTTTAATTGTTTGTGAGGTCTTAAAAGTTGTAAATCATAAAGCTTTGATAAGATTAAATAATGGAAATTGTTTTTACGTTGAGGTTTTAAATGATATAATCAGCAAGTTAAATTCTGGAGATTTAGCTTTGGCAGAACAGAAATCTTTAATGATTGTTGATAAATTAGACAAATCAAAGAAATTTAATGTTGAGAATTTTGTGATTATAGAAAAACCTAAAATTTCATGGGAAGATTTGGGAGGATTACAAAAACAAATAGAAGAAATTAAAGAAGTTATAGAATTACCAATAAAAAATCCAAAATTATTTGAGCAAGTAGGAATACAACCTCCTAAAGGAGTATTATTGTATGGTGTAAGCGGTTGTGGTAAAACTTTACTTGCAAAAGCAGTAGCTGCAAGTACACAATCTACATTTATTGAAGTAGTTGGTTCAGAATTAGTTCAAAAGTTTATTGGAGATGGTGCTAAGTTAATTAAGGATATATTTGATTTAGCTAGAGAAAAAGCTCCGTCTATTGTTTTCATAGATGAACTAGATGCTATCGCTGCAGAAAGAATTGATATAGGAATAAGTGGAGAAAGAGAAGTACAGAGAACATTTATGCAACTACTATCAGAGATGGACGGATTTCAAAGTTTGGATAATGTAAAAATAATAGGAGCTACAAATAGAGTTGATATTTTAGATCCAGCTATTATAAGACCAGGTAGATTAGATAGACTAATAGAAATACCATTACCGGATGCTAAAGGAAGGCATGAGATATTTAATATACATACAAAAAATATGAAATTAGAAAATGATGTTAATCTTAAGAAAGTTATTGAGATGATGGAAAACTTTTCAGGCGCTGAAATTAGAGCTGTTTGTACAGAATCAGGTTATTGTGCTATAAGAAAAAATAGAATAAGTGTTTTTATGGAAGATTTTTTAGAAGCAATTAAGAAAATTTCTGTTGATGAGGTTGATGAGTATATAGATATGTTTGGATGAATATGAATAATATATTAATTTTTATACTATCTTTAATTGGTTTATTGGTATTGTATTGGGTATTATTTGGAGAAAGAATATTTAGAAAAAAATATGGAGAACATCTATGATAAAAGACAATTTATTACTTCAAAAGGATTTGGAAATAGACAAAGCAAAGTTTTCTAGGGATGAATATCTAAAATATTTTATAGCAATGTCTTTAATAATTCTAGGAATGATGCAATTTTTAAGAAAAGGTTCTATCTTAGGAGCATTTTTTTCTATAATCTTTATCATATTATTAATTTTCACTGTGATTAAACTACAAACTAATGAGAATAAACTTAGAACTCTTTATAAGGAAAAGGAAGATTTAATCAAAAAATAAGATGTTATTAATAAAAATACCTAGTTCTTTAGGTAGTTTAGGTAAAAATACAGGATGTGAAAAAGCACCCGATAAAATTATAGAAACTTTAAAAGAATTTTATTCTAATGAAGATGGCAAGGAAGTTAGTTATAATATTATTGAAGTAGAAGTTCATAATAATAACATAGAAAAAACTAATGAAGATATATATGAAAAAACTAAAAATTTAGAAAATGGAATTATTTTAGGAGGTGATCATTCTATAACTTATAGTTGCTTTAAAGCCTTTTCTAGAAGGTATAAAAATCCCGGAATAGTAATTTTTGATGCACATCCAGATTTAGAAGTAAATACAGAATCAATTACACATGAAGATTATTTGAAAGCTCTAATAAAAGAAGGTTATTTGAAAAGAGAAAATTTAATTATTGTTGGATTAAGAAATAATAGCGAAAATGAAAACCATTACTTAAAAGAAAACAAAATAAAGTTTTATGATATGAAAAAAATATTTAATAATATCGAAAATACATGCGATGCAATTATGGAAAGTTCTAGAAACTTTGATGGATTATATTTAAGTATAGATATTGATTGTGTAGATCCATCATTTGCTCCAGGCACTTATTATAAAGAACCAGGAGGATTAACCAGCAGAGAAATTTTATATTTTATACAAAGGTTAAAATTATTAAAGAGTTTAAAATTTGTTGATATAGTTGAAGTAAATCCAAAATTAGATTTAAATAATATTACTGTAAAACTTGCAGCTAAGATAGTAAATGAAATACTATAAAATATGTCCAAGATGTGGGAGTATAGAAGTAACTCCAATAATTAAAACGTTAGATGTTAGTGCGTTTACAGGTATAAAAAAATATAAATGTAATAAATGTAAATTAGCTTTGGATATATTTCCAGAAATTAGTGAAGAAGATTTATTAAAAAATAAAAATGATAGAAAAAAGTAAACTATATTATATAAGTACTAGCTTATATGGCTTAATTGGATTTATCGGAGCAATATTTCTTATTTATTCCATAATGAATAAAAATATAATCTTATTAATTGTTAGTGCTTTAGTTATTTATGTTGCTTTTGATAATGTAACTTGTAAAAGTAGGAAAGAAAGGTACTTTAAGAAATGAGGTCCTTCATCGCTATAGATCTACCAGAAGATGTTAGAGATTATTTATATAACTTTCAAAGTAAATTAAAACAATTACCTGCTAAGATTAAATGGATTGAGAAAAAAAATTTACATTTAACAATTAAGTTTTTAGGAGAAATAGACGATAAAAAACTTTTAGAGATAAAAGAAATTCTATCAAGGATTCATTATAATTCATTTGAAGCAAATTTATCTAATCTGGGATTTTTTCCTGATGAAAATCATGTTAATGTTATTTGGGTTGGAATTGAACCAATTAATCAAGTGATAGGATTACAACAAAAAATAGATTCTGAATTACTAAATTTATTTTCAAAAAATCAAAAATTTAGTTCACATGTTACCTTAGGAAGAGTTAAATTCGTTAAAATTAAAAATAAATTTTTAGGTATGCTAAAAGAACAAAAAATAGAGAGAACTAAATTTAAAATAGATTCATTTAGATTATATAAAAGCATACTTATGAAAGACGGCCCTATCTATGAAGTTTTAGAAGAATATAGATTATTGTGATACAAAACAGCAATATTTAAAAAGATTAATGAGTTTCTTATATTTTTAATGAGAAATTTTAAACTTATTTTAGAGGATCAGTCTATTTTTACCGGATATGGATTTGGAGCACTTAAATCTATTTCTGGTGAAGTTGTTTTTAATACAGGTATGGTTGGCTATCCGGAAACATTAACAGATCCTAGTTATAAAGGACAGGTTCTAGTTTTAACTTATCCCTTAATAGGTAATTATGGAGTTCCAGAAAATGAAAGTGGCAGTTTATTACTAAAAAATTTTGAGTCAGAAAGAATACAAGTTTCGGGATTAGTTGTAGACAATTATAGTATGGATTATAATCATTGGAGTTCTGTTAAGAGTTTAAATCAATGGTTAACGGAAAATGATATTCCAGGAATTTATGGTATAGACACTAGAGCTTTAACAAAAAAATTAAGGGAAGAAGGAGTTATGTTAGGTAAATTAATTTATGATAAAGATTTAGACTTTTATGATCCAAATAAAGAAAATTTAGTTGATCAAGTTTCTACTAAAAAAATTCTAAGTTATGGTAGTGGTAATATCAAAGTTGTTTTAGTTGATTGTGGAGTAAAAAATAATATTATAAGATGTTTAGTAAAAAGAAATATCTCTGTAATTAGAGTTCCATGGAATTACGACTTTAATAAATTAGATTATGACGGTTTAATTATTTCTAATGGACCTGGTGATCCAATTATGTGTGATCATACAATAGATAATGTAAAAAAAGCATTAACTAAAGAGAAACCAATTTTTGGGATTTGTTTAGGTAATCAAATACTCTCGTTGGCTGCTGGGGCTAAAACATACAAAATGAAATATGGACATAGAAGCCAAAATCAACCATGTATTGATTTAGAAACAAATAAATGTTATATTACAACACAAAATCATGGTTATGCTGTTGACTCTAAAACTTTAGGTAAAGAATGGAAAGAGTGGTTTATTAACGCTAATGATAATACAAATGAAGGTTTAAAACATTTAAAAAAACCTTTTTGGAGTGTTCAATTCCATCCAGAAGCTAACCCTGGTCCCAAGGATTGCGAGTTTTTATTTGATGAATTTTTAAAACTGATTAAAAAATGAAAAAAATATTAATTATAGGAAGTGGAAGCATAAAAATAGGGGAAGCAGGGGAATTTGATTATTCTGGAAGTCAAGCTATAAAAGCATTAAAGGAAGAGGACATTAAAATTATTTTAATAAATCCAAATATTGCAACTATACAATCAGATGAGAAATTAGCAGATAAAATTTATTTTTTACCTATAACAAGTTATTTCGTAGAAAAAGTTATAGAGAAAGAAAGACCAGACGGAATTTTGTTAGGATTTGGAGGACAAACTGCTTTAAATACAGGTGTAGAATTATATAATAAAGGAATTTTACAAAAATATAATATAGAAGTTTTAGGTACACAAATAGAGTCCATAAAAAATACAGAAGATAGGAAATTATTTGTAGAGAAATTAAGTGAGATTAATATTAAGGTACCTAAAAGCATTGCTATTAATAATGTAGAAGAGGGAATTAATGCAGCAAATAAAATAGGATTTCCTGTTATACTAAGAAGTGCTTATTCTCTTGGGGGGTTAGGTTCTGGAATATGTTATGATGAAGAAGAACTTAAAAATTTACTAAAGAAATCACTTACTTTCACGAGTCAAGTTTTAGTTGAAGAGTATTTGGATAAATGGAAAGAAGTTGAATATGAAGTTGTTAGAGACAAATTTGATAATTGTATAACAGTATGTAACATGGAGAACTTTGATCCTATGGGGATACATACTGGAGAAAGTATAGTTGTAGCTCCTAGCCAAACTTTAACAAATGAAGAATATCATAAATTGAGAGAAATAGCAATAAAAATAATTAGACATTTAAAGATAGTTGGAGAATGTAATATACAATATGCACTTAATACAAATAATAGTGATTATAGGGTTATAGAAATAAATGCAAGATTATCTAGAAGTTCTGCATTAGCATCTAAAGCTACAGGATATCCTTTAGCTTATATAGCCGCAAAACTAGCTTTAGGTTTTTCTTTGATTGAGTTAAGAAATTCAATAACTAAATTAACTACAGCCTGTTTTGAACCTGCTTTAGATTATTGCGTGGTTAAAATTCCTAGATGGGATTTGGGAAAATTCAAAAGAGTTTCTAAGAATATAGGTAGTAGCATGAAATCAGTAGGAGAAGTTATGGCTATAGGCAGAAAATTTGAAGAAACATTACAAAAAGCCATAAGAATGCTTGATGTTGGAATGAATGGTTTAGTTGGAAATAACATTAATTTTAATAACATAGAAAATGAATTAAAAAATCCTACTGATGAAAGGTTATTTGCAATAGTTAATGCATTAAAAAATAATTATGACATAGATAAAATTTACGATTTAACTGGAATAGATAAATGGTTTTTATATAAAATAAAAAATGTAGTGGAAATAGAAAAAGACATAGTAAATAATAAAGAAAATCTTACTAAAGAAATTATATTAAAATCTAAACAATATGGCTTTTCCGATAAACAAATAGGAATTTTAATAGAAAAAGATAGAGATTATGTTTATAGACTAAGAGAAGAATATAAAATAATTCCATTTATTAGACAAATAGATACCTTAGCAGCAGAATATCCAGCAAAAACTAATTATTTATACTTAACTTATAATGCTCAAGAAGATGATATAACTTTAAACGAAAAACCAGTTATAGTTTTAGGTTCAGGAACATATAGAATAGGGAGTAGTGTTGAATTTGACTGGTGTTGTGTTAATTGTGTATTCACTCTAAGAGATCTTGGATACAAAACAGTTATGATAAATTATAACCCAGAAACTGTAAGTACAGATTATGATATTTGTGATAGACTTTATTTTGAGGAAATTTCTTTTGAGGTAGTAAATGAAATTTATAAAAAAGAAAATCCTTTGGGGATTATTGTTTCTATGGGAGGACAAATCCCAAATAATATTGCTAAACATTGCCATGACAATAATCTAAAAATATTAGGAACAAGTGCTTTAAGTATAGATAACTCTGAAGACAGATATAAATTTTCTAAATTATTAGACGAATTAAATATTGAACAACCAGAATGGAAAGAGTTAACAAGTATAGATGACGCTAAAAATTTTGCTAAAAATGTAGAATATCCAGTATTGATCAGACCTAGTTATGTTTTAAGTGGAGCTGCAATGAGTGTGGCTTTTGATAATGAGACTTTACAAGACTATTTAGAAAAAGCATCTAAAGTTTCAAGTGAGTATCCTGTTGTAATAAGTAAATTTATAGAAAATGCTAAGGAAATTGAAGTTGATGCAGTTGCTAATAAAGGCAAGATTGTTGCTTATGCTATTACAGAACACATAGAAAATGCAGGTATACATTCTGGAGATGCTACTATAGTATTACCTCCACATAAACTATATCTAGAAACAGTAAGAAAAATAAAAAACATTGCTGAAAAGATTTCAGGAAATTTAGAAATAACCGGACCATTCAACATTCAATTTATTGCTAAAGATAATAATGTTAAGGTAATCGAATGTAATTTAAGAGCATCGAGGACTTTTCCATTTATTAGTAAGGTACTTAAAACTAATTTTATAGATTTAGCTACTAAAGTAATTCTTAATAAAGATGTTAAAATAGATTATAAAAATTTTGATATAGAATATGTGGCTGTGAAAGCGCCACAATTTTCTTTTTCTAGACTTAAAGGAGCAGACCCTATTTCAGGAGTAGAGATGGCAAGTACCGGAGAAGTGGCTTGTTTTGGAAAAAATATTAATGAGGCTTTTTTAAAATCATTACTTTCTACTGGTTTTATATTGCCTAAGAAAAATGTATTAGTTAGTATAGGGGGGGGTGAAAATAAAATTAAAATTTTAGAGTCAATTAAGAAATTAAAGTCCTTAGGATATGAAATTTATGCTACTGAAAACACTTCTATTTTTTTAAAACAAAATGATGTTAGTAACATAATGCTTTATAAAATCCATGAAGATCTTCAACCCAACATTTCAGATTATTTATCAAATAAAAAACTTGATTTAGTTATTAATATACAAGATCATTATATGAAAATTATTGCAGAAGATTCCTATTTTATAAGAAGAAATGCAGTTGATTTTAATACACCTTTAATAACAAATATTCAATTAGCCGAATTATTTATAGACACAATATCAAAAGTTAATTTAGATGATCTAGAAATTAAATCTTGGGATGAATATTAATCTGAATAAGGTTCATTTATTACTTTTTCTATCTCTTTTGCTTTTTTAGGACCTATCTTTTCAACTCTAATCAATTTTTTTTCATTTGCAGTAATTACTTTCTTCACAGTTTTAAATTTCTTAAGTAATGATTTAGCTATTTTAGGTCCAACACTAGGTAAGGTTTCTATAATTAATTCTTGTCTTTCCTTTAATGTTAAAGGTTTTCTTTTTTTAAGTAGTGATATGTCCTTTATCGGTTTTTCTAGTCTTTTAGCTATAATTATTAAGTAAGACGCTGTATCACGATAGTTTTTTGTGAATAATATTGGAATTTGAAAATCTATTGCTATGGAAGACAACATCCCACGAATGGCATTTGGATGAAAATTTCTTATAGCGTAAATATTTTCTGACCCTTCTATAATTAATAAGGGAATTTCATAATTTTCTTTTAGTGCTATAAGTTGTGTTATTATTCTTTTGTCTATAATTGAATTTAGAAAATCATTCAATGTTTTTCTTTCTATAGCTACTTCTACTATTTTTCCTTCTTGACTCTTGCTCTGAATCACAAAATCAGCTACAAGTAATTGTTTCTTCTCAAAATCTATTTTACTTTTTACTAACTCCTTTATAATTTCTATATTATTTTCACGATGATCTATTATTATTTGACTCATTTTAGAATTTTGTTAT
>CAYHUM010000003.1:0-35253 GCA_964359945.1 Candidatus Woesearchaeota archaeon
CCAAATACAGAATATAATCCGGAACAATTCCCAGGCTTAGTAATGCGTATTAGAGAACCTAAAACATCTGCCTTAATTTTTAGTTCTGGTAATATAGTTTGTACAGGAGCTAAATCCTTAGCAAAAGTAAAAGAATCCATAAAGTGTATAATAAAGAATATAGAAAAAATAGGCATAAAAATTACTGTTAATCCACAAATTAAAGTACAAAATATGGTTTCATCTGGAGCAATAGGAATGGATTTAAACTTGAACTCATTAGCTGTAAAACTAGAAAACACAGAATATGAACCAGAACAATTCCCAGGTTTAGTATATAAGTTACCCGGAACCAGAGCAACTTTTTTATTGTTTAGTAATGGGAAAATAGTTTGCACAGGTACAAGATCAGAAGCAAAGTTAATGGAAGCTGTAGATAAATTAATAGAGAACTTAAAAAAAGTAAATAGAAAATGATTGATATAAATGAACAAGTTGAAAAATTTAAAGATTTCATTGAAGAGTATTATAAAGAGGGACTATATGAATTAATTTCTAAAGGAGCTAAATCCTTAGTTATTAATTTTACGGATTTAGTAAAACATGATCCATCTTTAGCAGAACAATTATTACAAGATCCTATAAATGCAATAAGAGCAGGAGAAATTTCTCTTGAACAATTAAATTTACCAGAGAATAATATAAATAGAGTAAGAATTGATAATATTCCAGAATCACAAAAATTAATGATTCGCGATATAAGAAGTGAAAATTTAAGCAAGTTTATTAGTGTAGAGGGGATAGTAAGACAAGCTTCTGATGTAAGACCCCAAGTTGTTTCTGCTAAATTTGAATGTCCTAGTTGTGGTAATGTTTTAAATATACTCCAAGTAGGAACCCAATTTAGAGAGCCATATAGGTGTAGCTGTGGTAGAAAAGGAAAATTTAGATTATTAAGTAAAGATCTAGTAGATGCTCAAAGATTAGTAATAGAAGAAGTTCCTGAAACTCTAGAAGGAGCAGAGCAACCAAAAAGACTTTCTATATTTTTAAAAGAAGATTTAGTCGAGCCTAAAATGGAGCATAGAACTACTCCTGGAATAAGAATAAGAGTAAATGGTATTTTAGAAGAAGTTCCTATACTAGCAAAAACAGGTGGTCAATCAACAACTTATAATATAATTTTACAATCTAATTATATTACTCCTGTAGAAGAGCATTTTGAAGAACTAGGAATAAGCAAAGATGAAGAAAAGAAAATTAAGGATTTAGCTAAGAATCCTAAAGTATATGACTTATTAGCAAGTTCCATAGCACCTTCAATTTTTGGTCATGAAAAAATAAAAGAAGCATTATTATTACAATTATTTGGAGGTGTAAAAAAAATAAGAGAAGATGGAACTAAAACAAGAGGAGATATGCATGTTTTATTGGTGGGAGATCCAGGAGCTGCAAAATCAAGTTTATTAATGTATATTTCTAAAGCAGCTCCAAAAGCAAGATTTGTTTCTGGTAAAGGATCAACTTCAGCCGGAATAACAGCTTCAGTAGTAAAAGATGAATTTTTACGTGGATGGGCTCTAGAAGCAGGCGCTTTGGTTTTAGCTAATAGAGGAATAGTTGCAATAGACGAGTTAGATAAAATGTCTCCTGAAGATAGATCAGCTATGCATGAGGCACTTGAGCAACAACAAATTACTATAAGTAAAGCTAATATTCAAGCAACATTAAGAGCAGAAACTACTGTATTAGCTGCAGCTAATCCAAAACTTGGAAGATTTGACCCATTTGCTCCTATAGCTGCACAAATTGACTTACCCCCAACCTTAATTAATAGGTTTGATTTAATATTTCCAATTAGAGATATTCCTAATCGTGAAAAAGATGAAAAAATTGCTTCACATGTACTAGCATTACATAAAGATCCAAAAACAATTCAACCAGCAATAGATTTAAAATTATTTAGAAAATATATAGCATATGCTAGACAAAATATCAAACCACAGTTAACACAAGAAGCATTAGATGAAATAAAATCATTTTATGTCGAATTAAGAAATTCTGCTGTAGCCTCTCCTGATGAAATTAAACCTATACCTATATCAGCAAGACAACTTGAAGCTCTAGTAAGACTTGCAGAATCATCAGCAAAAACGAGGTTATCTAATAAAGTAACTAAAGGAGATGCATTAAGAGCAATTGACTTACTCAAATTCTGCCTTTATCAAGTAGGATTTGACAGAGAAACAGGGCAAATTGATATTGATAGAATTTCTACAGGTATTACAACAGCCCAAAGAAGCAAAATGGTTGTTGTAAGAGAAATAATTACTGACATGGATGCCCATGGTCTTAAATCAATACCTATTCAAGATATAATTGAAGAAGCAAAGAGTAAAGGAATAGAAGAAGATCAAGTTGAAGATATAATAGAAAAATTAAAACGTGATGGTTCTATATTTGAGCCTAAACGTGGATTTATTTCAAAAATATAATTTCTTAAAATGGAAAATACAAGGCAAACAGCTTATAAGCTATGGATTAAAGATATGGTTAATGGAGAATTTGTAAAGAGTTCAGGTAATTTTGATCCTAATTATATAAACACAAGAGATTTAAAAGTATCCAGAGTAAATATAATAGCTACAGTAATTTACAAAATAGATGATGAAAATTATTCTTCTATGGTACTAGAGGATAGTTCTGGTAATATAAGGGTTAAAGAATGGTCAAAACTAGAACTTTTAAAAGATATTAATATTGGAGATTTAGTTTTAATCATCGGAAAACCAAGACAATTTAATAATGAAATTTATATAACCCCTGAAATAATAAAGAAATTAGATAATTTAAACTGGTTAAAAGTTAGAGAATTAGAATTAACTAAAATTTATGGGAAGCAAATTAAAAAACAAATTAGCTTAGATGAAAAATCATTACAAGAAATAGATAAAATTGAAGAAATAACAATACTAAATAATAGACAAAGAATCTTAAAAATGATAGAAAACCTTAGTAATGAAGATGGAGTAAGTTATTTAGACATAATGAATAATCTAGGACTAGATAAAGAAGAATCACAATTTATCATAGAAGAATTATTAAAAGAAGGAGAAATATTTGAAGTAAGTGAGGGAAAACTCAAAATATTGAGGTAAAAATGGAAGAATACACAGAATTATTACAAAAAGCATATTCAAAGTTGCCTAAAAAAATAACAACTAAGGAAAGATTTGAAGTACCTAAGGTAGCTGGTCATATACAAGGTAATAAAACAATAATTAGTAATTTTTCTCAGATATGTGATACATTTCAAAGAGAACCTTCACATTTACTTAAATATTTACAAAGAGAATTAGCCACCCCAGCTTCCATAGATGGACCTAGATTAGTTCTTGGGAGAAAAATAAGTTCAGATTTAATAAACAACAAAATACAACAATATGCAAATGATTTTGTAATATGCTCAGAATGTAAAAAACCAGATACAAAACTTGTTAAAGAAGGTAAATTTTTGTTCATTAAATGTTCAGCCTGCGGTGCTAAACATCCAGTAAAATCCAGAATATAAAATGAAAAATATAAAAGAAGAATATACAAAAATAAAAACTAAATTTAATTTGCCTAATTTTGAAGAGGTAGATAAAGAATTTGAATTATATAGGATCGATATAGACAAAACAAGTATTTTAACGAAAGAAATACTGAGAACAATAATATCAAGGTTAATTAATTTCATAAATACGCTTGATCCTATAGTAAATACCCCTCCCCAATCTTTACATGCACTTATAGAAATAAACAATTTATCTGATGATGATAAAAGAGAAATATTTGTTTTTTATAAAAGATTATCTATTTTAATACATGAAGCTTTAGTAGCAGAAATAGCAACAGAAAAAGAAAGTGCACAATTCATTATGAAAATATGGAAACAATGGCCAGAAATAAGAAAAAAAGAAATGACATTTTTGAAGAAAATAGCTGAAGCCTGGCAAAAAGAAGAAGAGAAAGATGAAAGCTTAAAGGGATATACAACATAAAATGTTTATAAAAATACATAAAAACTTTGGAAACGAAATAATTGCAGTTTGTGACGAAGATCTAATAGGAAAAACTATAGAAGATAAAAAAATGAAGATTACAATTACTGAAAGATTTTACAAAGGAGAGAAAAAATCATCAACAGAAATTATTTCAATATTAAAAGAAGCTAAAAATGCAAACTTAGTAGGTAAAGAAACTATAAAATTAGCTATAGATAATAATCTAATAAAAAAAGAGAATGTAATTAAAATTAAAAATATACCACATGCACAAATCTTCTAAATCTTCTCGATCTGATTATTATGAGGGTATCTTACAAATAAGACCAAGGAATAAAGAATTATATGATTTTGTAATAAACCAAGTTCGTAAAAATAATATTAGTATTGCAAAAGAATTAGATTTTGATTATGGATATGATTTTTATTTAAGTTCTAGAAAATTTACCACACAATTAGGAAAAAAATTAACAAAAAGCTTTAAAGGTGAAATTAAGATATCAAAGAGTTTGTATGGAAGACATAAACAAACTAGTAAAGATTTATACAGAATTACTGTATTCTTCAGAAAATTTTAATCAAAAACTTTATAAACATTCTATATGGTTTTTAGATAATGAATAGAAGACAACAAAATCAAGACAATGAAGAAGTATTTAGAGTAAAAGTTCCTAAAGATAATGAAGTTATAGGAATTTTAGATCAAAGATTAGGAGCTTCTAGAATGCGTGTTAAATGTCTAGATGGAAAATCAAGAATTTGTAGAATTCCAGGAAGATTAAAAAGAAAATTATGGGTTAGAGAAGGTGATATGGTATTAGTTGAGCCTTGGGAATTTGGGGGCGATGAGAAAGGAGATATAGTTTTTAAATATAGAGATAACCAAATTCAATGGCTTAAAGAAAATGGATATCTTAAAAAATTAGACGAATTAGAATTCTAATATGTATCAAGAAGAAATAAGAATTCCTAAAGAAAGAATAGCAATTCTCATAGGAAAGAAAGGATCGATTAAGAAAGATATAGAGAGAACTATGCATACCTTAATTAAAATAGATTCTATGGAAGGGGACATTATTATAAAAGGTAAAGACTATTTAGAAGTTTCTACAACGAAAAATATAATTAATGCAATAGGTAGAGGTTTTAATCCATGGATAGCAAAACAATTATGTGATGAAGAGAATACTTTAGAAATAGTTAATATTCCTGAATACTCAAAAAAATCAAAGAAAAAACTAATAAGACTTAAATCAAGAGTAATTGGTACTAAAGGCCGTGCATGGAAATTAATAGAACAAATGACTAATACAGATATTTCAGTTTATGGAAAAACAGTATGTGTTATAGGACATATAGAAGATGCAGATTTAGCAAGAAAAGCAATCAGGATTTTATTATCAGGAGCTGAGCACGGAAATGCTTATAGATGGATAGAACGACAAAAAGCATTGCATAGAGATAGAAATTATTGATTTCTTCTAAAAATTTACATAATCTTTATAAAGAATTCAGAATTCTAAATTAAAAAATGACTGAAAAAAATAAATCAAATGAACCAATGGCAATAGAATTAGCCAAGTCTCAGAGAGAGATTTCTATATCAGAATTTTTTACAAAAAATAGACATTTACTAGGATATGACAATCCAGTAAGAGCATTAATGATGACAGTAAAAGAAGCTGTAGACAACTCAATGGATGCATGTCAAGAAATGAAAGTAATTCCCGAAATCTTTATTCAAATAGATCAATTAAGTGAAGATCGATTTAAAGTTATAGTAGAAGATAATGGTCCTGGAATAGTAAAAAAACAAATCCCAAATGTATTTGGTCGTTTATTATATGGATCAAAATTTCATAGATTAAGACAAAGTATGGGTCAACAAGGTATAGGTATAAGTGCAGCTGTACTTTATTCACAATTAACAACAGGAAAACCAACTAAAGTTGTTTCTAAAATAGATCCTCAAAAACCAGCCCACTATTATGAACTTGGAATTAATACAAAAACAAATCAACCTGAAATTTTTAAAGAAGATGATATTGAATGGCAAAAAAATCATGGAACAAAAATTGAAATAGAACTAGAGGCTAAATATCAAAAAGGAAAACAATCTGTTGATGAATATGTAAAACAAATCGCAATAGCTAATCCCCATGCCCATTTAATTTATATTACGCCAGAAAAAGAAAAAATAGAATATGTAAGAGCAACTACACAATTACCTATTGAACCTAAAGAAATTAAACCTCATCCACATGGAATAGAACTTGGAATTCTAATTAAAATGTTGCATGATACAGAAGCAAAAACTGTTCAAAGTTTTTTACAAAACGACTTTTCTAGAATTGGACCTGGAACAGCAAAAGAAGTAATAGAGCAATCTAAAATTACAACAAAAAAATCTAAAGACTTAGAAGCAGATGAAATAGAAAGATTATTCAGAGCATTACAAAATGTAAGAGTAATAGCTCCTCCTACAGATTGTTTAAGTCCAATTGGTCAAGAATTATTAGAAAAAAGTCTTAGAAAAGAAATAGATTCTGAATTTTATGTTACTGTAACGAGATCTCCTAGTGTTTACAGAGGAATGCCTTTCCAAGTAGAAGCAGCAATAGCATATGGAGGTAATATTGATAGAGAATCTCAAGTTAGATTATTGAGATTTGCTAATAGAGTTCCTCTACTTTATCAACAAGGAGCATGTGCAATTACCGAAGCTGTTATTGAAACTAATTGGAAAGCATATAATTTACAGCAATCTTCTAATAGTCTACCTATAGGCCCAGCAATTATACTTGTACATATTGCTTCAGTATGGGTTCCATTTACTAACGAAGCAAAAGAAGCAATAGCTCATTATGATGAGATTATAAAAGAAATAAAATTAGCTTTACAAGAATGTGGGAGAAAATTAAATATTTATATTAATAAAACAATAAGAAGTGCAGAACAAAAAGAAAAAATAAGTTTATTTGAAAAATACATTCCTGAATTAGCTTCATCTTTAGCAACTTTATCAAATGAAAGTAAATCAAAAATAGAAGAAAGCTTAAGAAAAATATTAAAGAAAAATATGTCTAATTTACTAAATGAAAATGGCATCCAAGACAAAACCTAAAGAAGAAATACAATTACTTGGTAAAAAAATAACTAATCAAGTAGATAAAGGAAAAAATCCCGAAATTACTTTTCTATCTAGAAGTTTAAATAATATTGTTTATGACAAAAAAACTAAAACTCTAAAGCTAGGTGATAAAACAGCTACAAGGTCATTCTTTAATGTGGCTCATGCAAAAAAATTTTTACAAACAGTAGAAGTAGCTAGTGTAATTAAAAAAGAGTTATTAGATTCAGGAAAACATGAACATTTAAGAGGAGTATTTTATATTGTAAAAAGAACTATTCCTGGAACTAATGTTAATTTAGTTGATGAGCAAGTTGAAAGTGATAAAGCTATAGAAGACTTAGAAGTTATTACAGGGTTATCTAGAGAACAAATGCATGTTTCTGCAAATAAAATGGGAAGTATGGTTGGTAATTTAATTTTAGAAGATTCTGGAGACATAATAGATTGTTCTAAGTTGGGAAGAGGTGGTTATTCTATACCTTCTATTACAGACGAATTAGATTTTAAAAAAATAAAAGCAGATTATATTTTATATATGGAAAAAGCAGCTATATTTGAAAGACTTAACGAAGATAAATTTTGGCAAAAGAATAATTGCATTTTAATAACATCACAAGGTCAAACTACAAGAGGAATAAGAAGATTATTACAAAGATTATCAGAAGAAAAAAATTTACCAATATATGTTTTATGTGATTGGGATATTTATGGAGCATATATTTATTCTGTAGTAAAATATGGATCTATTACTTTAGCTCATGCATCTGAAAAATTAACTATACCAAATGTAAAATATATAGGAATTACAGGAGATGATGTTGTAAAATATGATTTAAAGAGGCATTTAATTAAATTAACTGAACAAGATTCAGCTAGAATAAAACAAGTTTCTGAATATGATTGGTTTAAAGATAATAAAGAATGGATTAGACAATTTAAAATGATGAAGGAAATGAATGGTAAAGTTGAAATACAAGCACTTGCAGCAAGAGGAATAAGTTTTATTTCAGAAACATATTTACCATCTAAAATTAAGAATAAGGAATTTTTAGACTAAAATTCTATATCTTATTCAATAGAAATTAATTCTACTTTTTCTCCGCTTGTAAGAGAAATTTCAAGTGTCGCTCCACCAACTTCAGAACAATAATATTTATTTTCTTTTAAGTCTGGGTCAAGAGGAGTGTAATCGAGAGTTTTTATACAGTTATTAAATGTACCAAAAGGAACTATGACTTTTTCACCTAAAGAAACAACATCAGCCATGTCTTCAGCCTCGCCCTTATAATATTCTTGTCTATAAGAATCTCCAACTTTAGGATTTGCTTTCATTATAATTCCTGGTTTTGCACCATTTATACCAGTTTCCCAAGATCCTTTAGTGCTTACAACTTTTCCATTTTCAAATTCTTTGGAATCTTCACCAAAATACCAAACATTCCCTTCTTTATCTTGAGCATACCAATCAAATGTTTCTTCAATTAGTTCTCCATCAAGCCATACTCTATCCCATACAACAGTTGTTTCTATTTCATTAACCATTCTTGTTTCATTAGTAACATAAGTCTCAATTTTTTCTAAACCATCTTTAGTATTTCCCTCATAAACCATTTTCTTCCCAGGACTTAAAGTAAAATATTTATTAGTGATCTTAGATGTAAAATCAGAAGGATTAATTATTGGATTATAAGTAGTTTCATATAATTTTTCTGATTTTTGATTATTTTTTGGGGTTGATAAAAAATTAGATATAAATAAAGTATTTAAAACTATAAAAACTATTACAGTAATCATTAAATAAATAAGGTATTTTGTTTTCATCTAAAAATTTTAAAGTAAGATAAATTTATAAATTTAATTATATAATAATAAAATATTATTTTTCCTTAATACTAATCTTTTAGAAATGTTTTTAAAGCGATTTTTTGCTTATTATTTTTATGCCCCGGTAGCTCAGCCTGGTAGAGCACATGGCTGTTAAAATATATAGAAACCATGCGGTCGGGGGTTCAAATCCCTCCTGGGGCGCTTTTTTTTAAAAACCCAGAAAAGCTTATAAACAATTTAAAAGCTATTTTATTTCTAAGGGCCTGTAGCTTAGCCTGGTTAGAGCACTCGACTGATAGGTTTGTTAGGCTCTCATTTCCACGGAGGTGAGAATAGAGAGTTCTACTCTCTCCTAATTAAGCTCACAAATCGAGAGAACTAAAGTTCCGATAAAGGTCCCAAGTTCAAATCTTGGCAGGCCCACTTTTACTGTATTTTAGCACCGTTTTTTATGTCAGAATCAGGTTGCAATAAGCTAACAATATTATTTTCTTGATCAACAGCTGCTAGTATCATACCTTCACTTTTTATTCCTCTAAAAACAGCAGGTTCAAGATTAACAAATACAATTACTTTCTTTCCAATTAAATCATCTTCATTATAATATTGCTTAATTCCAGCTACTAAATTTATTTCTTTATCACCTACATCAATTTTTAGTAAAATTAATTTATCTGCATTTGGATGTTTTTTTACACCTTTAATTTCTCCAACTCTTAAATCCAACTTTTTCCAATCACTAAATTTTATAATTTCCATTTTATAAAGCTATTATTTTAGTACTTTAGATATGTATAAAGCCATAGCATGCAATATTACTCTATGGACTTCTTGAATGTACTGAGTATCATTTGAATGAACTTTTACACTATAATGACAAATATCTGCTAATTTACTATCTTTTTTTGTAATACCAACGGTAAGACATTCTAGGTCATTAGCTTTATTTATAGCATTTATTACATTTTTAGATTCACCACTTGTACTAATTCCGATTACAACATCATCTTTTCTTGCGTAAGCTTCTACTTGTCTAGAGAATATGTACTCAAAACCAAGATCATTCCCTATTGCAGTAATTATTGCAGGATTAGTTAAAGAGTACACTGGTAATGCTCTTCTAGAATCATTTATTTTACAAACGAGTTCTGCTGCGAAATGATCAGCATCACTAGAAGAACCACCATTACCCAAAATTAATGATTTACTACCTTTTTTTAATCTTCTTGAAAGAAGGTAAGAAACACTCTGGGTGCTATCTATCAATACATTCAAATATTTTTTTTCTATATTTAAGTTTTTCTTTAAGTAATCTCGTATCAAAAATCTCATTTTATTTTTTTAAATAAAATTTCTCCTTTACTAATTTTATATTCTTTTACTAAACCGAATTTACAATCTTTTAAATAACCTTGATTTACACCTAAAAATTTATTAATTTTTTCACAAGTTTCAGGAATAAATGAACTAAGTAATATTGAAATTATTCTAATTGCTTCTAATAAAGTATAAACGTGTTTATTTAATGTTTCACCTTTCATTTCCCAAGGTTTTTCATCATTAATATGTTTATTACATTCTTTAACAAATTTCCAGATTGTGTTTAAAGATTCAGTTAACTCATAATTATCCATTAATTTTTGTATAGTCTTTAATTCTAATTTATTACTTAATTCTTTATCAACATCACTTTTCTTTATTTTACTACCTAAATTCTTTTCACATATGGTTAAAACTCTACTTACTAAATTTCCTAAATCATTAGCTAATTCATTATTTAGCCTTTCCTTTAAAGCTTCTTCAGAAAAATCACCATCTTGACCAAAATGTATTTCTCTTAATAAAAAATATCTCAAAGTGTCTAATCCGTATTTATCAATTAATTTTATCGGGTTAACAACATTTCCAGAAGTTTTACTTAGTTTTTCTCCTTTTAGATTAATAAAACCGTGAACTAAAACTTTTTCGGGAACTTTTATGTTTGTAGCCATTAAAATCGCAGGCCAGATAACACAATGAAACCATGTGATATCTTTACCTATTAAATGAACATTAGCAGGCCAAAATTTTTTGAAATTATCTCCATTTGGATAATCTATTGCTGAAATGTAGTTACTTAATGCATCAATCCAAACATAAATTTTGTGATTTTTATCAAAAGGAACATCTATACCCCAATCCAAATTTCTTCTTGAAACACTTAAGTCTTTTAAACCATCTTTTTTAATTCTATTTATTAATTCAATCATTTTATTTTCAGGAATAATAAATTCCTTATTATTTAACAATTTTAAAATATCTTTTTCATATTTACTTAACTTAAAGAAATAACTTTCTTCTTTTAAATACTCAACTTTGATTTTATGTATAGGACATTTACCATTATCTAAATCCTTCTCCAAATAAAAATTCTCACAACTTGTACAATACAATCCTTCATAATTTCCTTTATAAATCTCTTTTTTATCATATAATTTTTGAAATATTAATTGAGCAACTTTTACATGTTTAGGCTCTGTAGTTCTTATAAAATAGTCATTACTTATCTTTAACTTGACACATAAGTTTCTAAATTTTAAAGCATTTTTATCTACAAATTCTTTTATTGGAACTTTAGCAATTTTAGCTGCTTTAGCGTTTTTTTGTGCATTTTCATCAGTTCCAGTAAGAAAAAATACTTCTTTCTCATTAAGCCTGTTCCATCTTGCTATTATATCCGCACATACCTTTTCATATGCATGTCCTAAATGCGGGTCAGAATTTACATAGTCTATTGCAGTAGTTATATAAAATTTATTTACCATAGGAGTAAATTTATTATGAACTTATTTAAACTTTTTCTTTCTAAAATGAGATTATAGAAGCCTTTTTAAAGAGGCGCAAGTGACCGATTGTATGAACTCAAAAACACATTTACAAGAAGAATTAGTAAAAGCAGTAAACGATCTTGGCTTTGTTGAATTTACCGAGATTCAAAAAAGAGTTATACCTTTAATACAAGAAGGAAAGGATGTTATAGCACAATCTCTTACAGGATCTGGAAAAACAGCTGCTTTTGGGTTACCAATAATAGAAAAAACAATATACGGGCAAGGTTTACAAGTCTTAATTTTAGTTCCAACAAGAGAGTTATGCGAACAAGTTAATAAGGAGATGCATAAGTTTTCTAAATATAAGAAGTTTAATATTTTAGCAGTGTATGGTGGAGTTTCAATAAATCCTCAAATTCAAAAATTAAGGAATGCAGATATAGTTGTTGGCACTCCAGGAAGAATCCTAGATCATATTCAAAGACATACAATAATCTTAAGCAAAGTCAGAATTCTAGTTTTAGATGAAGCAGATAAGATGTTCGAAATGGGATTTATAGATGCAGTAAAAAAAATAATATCTTATCTAAATAAAAATAGACAAACTTTATTGTTTAGTGCTACAATTTCTTCACAAGTTCATAATATAGTTAAGAATTACATGAAAACCCCCATAATGGTTAAAACTAAGTCATATATTGATGAGGAAAATATAGTACAACACTATTATAATGTTAATTCTAGAGAAAAATTTTCTCTATTAGTTCATTTATTAAAAGAAGAAGACAAAGAATTAACAATTATCTTTTGTGCAACCAGAAGAATGGTTGATATACTCTCTAAAAATCTAAGCCATTTAGAAATTAGATCAGGTAAATTGCACGGAGGATTATCTCAAAATAGAAGGAAAGAGGCTATTGATATGTTTCATAGTCATAAGTTTAATATTCTCGTAGCAAGCGATGTTGCAGCCCGAGGCCTAGATATAAAAAATGTTTCCCACATAATTAATTATGATATTCCTAAAACTTCTAATGAGTATGTTCATAGGATTGGAAGAACTGCAAGAGCAGGGAGTCATGGAAAAGTTATTTCTTTACTTTCAGAAGGAGATTATGATAACTTTAGAAACGTTTTAGAAGACAAATCTTTAATTCTTCAGAAAATAGGATTACCAGAGTTTCAAAAGATTCCATTAATTAAACAACAACATAGAAACTTTCACAATAGAGATCATTTTCATCACCAAAAAGGATTTCATAAAAGAAGTTTCAGAAGACACTAATTTTTTTCTTTTGAATATGCTATACTTTTATTTAAGGCGTCTGTAGTTTCTTTTAAGTCCCCACCAAATAAAAATAAATCAGGTAAATTGTTATTGTGAATATACCACCAGTTTAAATTTTCTTTCTCAGCTTTTAACAATTTTTTTAATTTTAGTTTCTTAAATTCACTTTTATACCTTACTAGAACATTATTTGCCATCTTATAATGAAAATCTATAAATTTTTTATTTAGGATAGGAAATGGATATAACATTAATCTATCTTCTAAATCTTTATTTAAAAACCTAGAAATTAAAGTAGCAACACTACCAAATGTAAATCTATGCTCATCTATCTTAAACTTTTTAGATGTAGATTCAAATAATGCGGCTTTAGTTTCATCATAAGGTATTAAATTTATCCATGCCTCATAAATATGATCTCCTTTAGAGTTTAAAGGTAAATAAATTAATTTAAATGTATTTTCAGGTTTTTCAGAATCAAAAGATGGAATTTCTCCTACACAACGATCACTGTAATCATATATTTTTACATTTCCACTACAATAAACTCTTAATCCTCTATAATCTTCTAATATTGGTAAAACCTTTGGTAATGTATCCAAAGAACCAATACCTCTCCACATTATTCCTCTACACGATGCATTTACTGATCCATTTTTACTTTCTTTATTTCTTCTATATTTCCAATAAGCTAAAGATCTATGTATAACTTTTTGTGGGTTTATTTTCTTGTCTATACATTCCCTTTGGCTTTCTGGTAAATCAATAAGTCTACACTCGTTATAAGTTTTCCAAAATTCATTAGAACTCATTTCTGTTAAGGGGTTTTCTTTATATGTAGGTAATATGTAGTTATTTTCAGATATAATAAAATATTCATCATCTCTCAAATTTTCTATAATCCCAACTAATTCACTGTTACCTTTAAAATCAGTTTCAACTAATTTTTTCTTTTTAATTTCAGTTAAAGGTAAACCATCCACATATTGTTCTAAATTACTTATTGTCATGATTATTATTAAGATAAAAAAATATTTAAGTGTATCTTTCTTATTATCTAGAAAGAAAATGAGAGAAGAAGCTATAGAACTGATTAAAAAAGGATATTCTTTAAATAAAATAAAAAGTATAACGGGAATAAATAAATCCTCACTGTACTATCATTATAAAAAAATAAATGGCAGAAAATATAATTTAATAAAAATAAATGATTGTAATAAACAAAAAATTGGAGAGTTTATTGGAATCTTTACGGGAGATGGTAATTTTTTCTTCGATAAAAACAAACATCATTATAGAATAACAATTTATACAGGATTATATGAAGAAGATTATAGGAAGCATCTAAAAAGATTATTTAAAGATCTATTTTCAAAAACCCCTAGAATTTATAAAAATTACAAAACTAATGTTCAACTTACACAGTATTATTCTAAAGATATTTACTTATTAATTAAAAGATATCTTACTTGGAATAAAAATAAAACTAAATCAGTTAGACTCAAGAAAATAATGTTTAATGAGCAGAATTTCCTCATCGGATTTTTAAGAGGGCTATTTGATACTGATGGCGGGATTTATAAAAAGAAAAATAAAGTAGCATTCGGAACAGCTTCAAAATATTTAGCATATCAAATAAGAAACATACTTAAATCATTTAATTTGCCTCCAGGATTTTATAAGTATAGTAATAAAGATTTCTATTATATTGACTTATATGGTGATAGAACAAGAAGATTTATGAAACTAATAAAACCTAATAACACTAATAAGATTTTATAGCAGTAGTAGTTCAGTGGTAGAATTTCGGCTTCCCATTATTAAGGAAATAGCTGATGACCCGAGTTCAAATCTCGGCTACTGCACTTTTTAAGTCAAATGAAATACTGAAAAAGTTTAAATACAACTACTTATTACCAAATAACTATGAAAAAAAGGCATTACATATTAATCGTGCTTATTTCTTCTATAATATTTATTAGTGGATGTGCACAACTAAATTATGTATGTTATGATGGTACTGTAGTTTCTACTCATTCACTATGCCCTAAAGAGACTGAGATAAATTTTGAATTAGCTAATCAAAAATTTGGTCATTACAACAATGAAAGTAGGGATTATTGGGCAGCGGATGTAACTTGTGATACGGAGTTTTAAAAAATCACAAATCTGATATAGAAAATGGATATATCAAAAATGTTATGTGTTATATGAGGGCTGTAGAACCTGAACCACCTAAAGAATATGAGTGTGCAACTGGGTTCTTTACTCAAGATAGAATAAATAACGGTAAATTTACTGGATGTCATACATCTGTACATATATATTGTAGATGCAAATATCAAATAAGTTCGCCAACCCAATAATTTTATTTAATGAATTGCAAAAACATTTAGCTACCACTTTTATATCATCTTCTTCTCTTAGTAACCCATTTGCCACTCTTAATTAGAACCTTATAAGTCGGACTTGATAATTTAAGCTTATAATCAGAAATTTTATTAATCTTTTCATATTCGTTTACTATTTTATGATCAATATTCTCTTTCTCTTCAGAAGTTTTTGCTTGTTCTCGTTGTTTTTTAAATAGGTTAATCTTATCAAAATGAATCTTTTCCCTAATATATAATTTATCTATTGATTTTTTAGTCATTTTTCATTTAAAATCATTAAAATATATTACTTATTTATCTATAATAACAATTATAATAATCCACAAACTATTTAAGTTTTTCTATATTATCTATTATAAAGTAATTAAAATTAAGGGGGGAATATGAATGAATAAAATCATAAAAGGATTAACATTAACAACAATAGTTTTAGGTTTATCAATTTCTTGTGGGAAAAAAGAACAAAAAGTTACTGAACCTGCTCCAAAACCAAAAACAGTACAAGAATTACTAAATGAAAAACTTAGCCCTAATTATACAAATGTAAAAGATGGATTTATTAATTATCAGGTTACATCTACTAACCATTTATGGGAAATAGTAAGGACATATTCTAATCATTATTACCAAGTTGTTCATAAAAGAAATGCAACACCTGGAGAAGTTGACAGTAAAGTAGTAGAAACAATAAGACTTAATCAAGATTTAGCTAAAAAATATGAAAATTTAAATGAAACAAACTTTTTTGGGGGTTTTGAAGATGAAAATTTACTAATCATTCCTAATCATATAGAGACTGGTGATGTAGTAAAAATAAAACCTTACTTAATCTCATCTAATGGAGGAGGAATAATAATAGATTTATAAATTTTTTATTACCTCTTTCCATTCTTCATAGTTTAATTGATAAACTAATTTATTATTAAAACTAAAATTAGGGATTTTTTTAGTAGCATCAAACTTATTTAATTCAAAAATTTTCTTAAAAGAATCTCTAGTTGCGTTTTTTAATTTCTTATCATTTTGCAAATAAATCTCTTTTATTAATAATTCTTTTTTTGATAATTTCTTTGGAATTATCTTAATAACATTAGAACTAACTCTTGGCATAGGTTCAAAAGCCTCTTTATTTACTTCTTCTAAGATAGCAATAATAAAAAAGATAGGCATTAAAATAGAAAGCAAACTTTTTTCTTTTGTTAATCTTGAAGCAAATTTATATGGAACTGTAAAAATAGCTAATTCAAAATTTATATTTAATAACTTATTCAATAACGGTTCACAAATATTATATGGTAAATTACTTACGATTTTATTAAATTTCAATTTATTTATTAATTTTAAAATATTTCCCTCTATTACCTCAACATTCTTTAATTTTTTATCTTTTAATGTTTTTACTAACACAGAATCAATTTCCACAGCGATAACTTTACATTTCTTACATAGTTCTTGAGTTAAATTTCCTGTACCAGAGCCTATTTCAAGGACAATATCATTTTTATTTAAACTAGCATAACTAACTATTCTTTTAATTAGTTCCTTATCTATTATAAAATGTTGGTCTAACATAAATTTCTTAAAGAAATAACATTTAAAATACTAACTTTTTTGTGTTTATCCTCTATTAAGATTATTTCTTAACTCGTCTGCATATCTGTGAGCTAGATGTAATGGTTCTGGTAATTTGTGAGGTAATCTTACACTTTTTTTAACAATATCAACAGCTGTATTTAAACTAATTTTGTTTCCGGGACTAACAAATAAAGGTTTACTACCTTCTTTTAATTTAATTTTCATTCCTCTTAATTCATTTTCAACATATATTTCATCTCCCTTAGTTACACCTAATAAAAAACTTTTAGATACTCCTATAGTACATTGATCTAATAAAATCCCGATATGAGAAGCTAAACCAATTCTAGAAGGATGTAAAATACCATTGCCATCAACCATCAAAACATCTGGTTTATTTTCTATTTTAGAAAAAGCTTCTATAATAACAGGTCCTTCCCTATAAGCTAGAAATCCCGGAACATAAGGAAATTTTACTTTAGTTATAGCATATTTTTTCTCTACAATTTTCATATCCTTATCACAAACTACTATGGCAGAAATTATATTTTTTCCACTAAAATTTTGATCTACTCCAGCTATTAGTTCAAGTTTATCAAAATCATCTTTTATTATAACTTTTTTAGCTAATTTTTCTTGCTCCTCTTTTAATTTATTTAGGTTTATCATCTTTTTTTTCTGTAATATCATGAAGCATATGATGATGGAAACCATGAGCAATATTATTTAATTTTAATCCTATAATACTATATAAAGGCTTTTCATCTACTTTTCTTTCTTCTTTAATTAAAGGCAACATTGAAGCAGATACACCAAATCTTAAGATTGCAGATACAAGAAATATGAATAAAAATATGTTCATAAATCCTATATCTAAATTAGTAGCTAAATATCCTCCTATACTTGCACCTATAAAAATACCTACACCTGATAAAATATTTAAATAAGAAACACAAACTGCTCTTTTTTCTCTACCTACAGCATCAAAAACAAAATTACCTGAACTTAGACCAAATCCTGCCCATACAAATCCTGAATATGTTTGTATAACCATTAAGTAATATTGATTTGGAGAAAATATAAATAATATTGGAACTAAAGGTATTAATAATCCAGTTAATCTCATAACTTTAACATTACCAAACCTATCTGCAATTTTCCCCCATAAAGGCATACTAAATAAAGAAGCTAAAGCAGAAAATACATTAATTATAGTATAGATAGTATAACTAAATTTTAATTCTCTAAGCAAATAAACAGTAAAAAATGGAGAAGCAATCATCACAACTAAATAAATTAGCATCATATATATTGTATAACGACCAAAATTAGTTGTCCACATTTTCTTTATAAAATCAATAAAGCCAAATTCAAATTCTTTTTTTATTATTAATTTAGGCTCATAAATTCTAGCAAATAAAACACCGGAAAATAATCTAGCTATTATGGCAATAATAAACAAAATCGCGAAACCTATAAAAACTTCATTCTTAGGAAATAAATCAAGAAAAAATCCTGCCAATAACATAGAAATTAAACCAACTAAACCAATTATTTCACTTCTTTTACCAAAATACCTTCCTCTTTGATCTTCAGGAACGATGTCACCCATCCAAGACATCCATACAGGGTTGATAAAAGAACTAACAATTACTGCTAAAGAAAATAAGATTATTAAAATTAAGGGACCATTTTTTAGAAATAAAAATGGTATTAACAATATTGGTAACCACAAAAATGAATGCATAAAAATGTTTGCTAATATTATTTTTTTTCTGCTACCTACTTTTTCTAAAATAGAAGCTGTTTTTAACTGAAAAAATGGTGCAACTAAACTTGGAATAGAAGTTAATGCAGCAATCTGAGCATTACTTGCATTCATGGCAATAGCAAATGGACTTATATATGCATTACCAACACCATCCATAACAGCATAAGAACTTCCTTCTGCTATAGACAATTTTAAACTTTTATCTATTTTTTCTTTTTCCTCTTTTTCCTCTTTTTTTTCAACCATATACTATTTTTTTATTTAATTTATTTAAATACTTTACTAGATGGGCCTACCAGGAATTGAACCTGGATTTAGATCCTGTGAAGATCTCGTCATAACCACTAGACCATAAGCCCTTAAGAAAATTCTTTACTTAAGACAACATTGTCATTTTGAATGCTCCTGGCGAGACTTTCACTAAGGATGCAGGTTGATAAGGACGCAATCCTTATTTTGAACTCGCGTCTCGGCCTTTCTATAATTATAAATTTCGAGAGGGCCGAATCCTTAACCGGGCTAGACTACAGGAGCTTGAAAATAAAAGAAAAAAAGAAAGTATATAAATTTTTACTTAATTTTATATACTGCTGTTATTGATGCAGATATCTCTAATTTTTGTGGATTGATTTCTATAGATTCTGCATTCCCGACTCTTGCTATATCTGCTTTTAATGCAGCCTCAGCATAAATATAAGGTGGGTAATAAAAATTAGATTCACTTACACTTACTAAATCCCCCAATCTTGCTCCAAGACCAGTAGCAATAGATTCTGCTTTACTCTTTGCTTCAGACGCAGCTTTAGTTAATACTTCTTTTTTAATTTGCTCTTCTTTTTCTTTAGTTAAAACAAAAGATACTTGATCTATACCATTTGCACCATTATCTATTGATTTGTCTATTATTCTTCCCACTCTTTCTAGTTCAGTAGTAGAAACTTTTAATTGATTATATAAAGTATAACCATCAATTTTACTTTCTCCATCATCATAGATATATTTAGGGGATAAATAATATTGAGTAGTTTCTATATCTTTACTTAGAATTCCCATATCTTTTAAAGCATTTACTACATTATCATTAATTTTTGAATTTTCATTTTTTACTTCTTCTGCACTTTTACCTTCAGTTAATATCTTAATATAAACTTCAGCTTTATCAGGAGCAATTGTTGTAGAACTTTGTCCAGTTACAGAAACTACTTTTTCATTTGGATTTGTGTTTCCTTTTAAATTATAAGCAAGTATTCCTATGACTACAATTAATCCAACTAGAGCTATTCCAATTAAAGTATTTTTTGAGTTTGTTCTTTCCATTTTTAATCACCAATTTTTATTTATTTTTGGTATTTAAATACATTACTTTAACTACAACTTGAATTGAAGTTATAGCCTCGGGAGGATTCGAACCTCCGTCAATAGGTCCAGAGCCTACTATCCTTGACCACTAGACTACGAGGCTATTACAAATATTTATATATAACCTCTTTTAAGCTTTTTTCTATGTTAAATGAACCAACTTCAGTTGACGAATGTGTATACTTTACAAATAGAAGTGTAAATGAAAAAGGACATGTAAAGGCATGGGTTTATCGTGAAAAATGTCCTAAATGCGGTAAGGCCTTAATGGGCAAGCCTAAAGATCCTAAAACAGGCAAGCCAAAAATAAGAGCAGATTTCTATATTTGTCCAGTTTGCAATCATCAAGAAAATAAAGAAGAATATGAAGACAAATTAACAGTAAATATTAAATATACATGTCCATATTGTAATCATTCATCTGAAACTCAAGTTCCATTTAAGAGAAAAAAAGTAAGGATCTTTGATGAAAAAGATATGAAGAATAAAACAGTAGATGTGATAAGATTTCAGTGTGGTAAATGCGGTAAGAATATAAACATAACAAAAAAAATGAAGTAGAAATGAGTAGCAATATAGATTTAAGAGAATTTTATAATAATACAGAAGTAAAAGATTCATTAGGTCAATTTTTAAGTGGGAAAAAAGGTTATAAGGTAACAGATGAACCAAGAATAATACATTGTCCAGGATGTAAAATAAAATTAAAAGATAATCTTAAATTTTGTCCTGAGTGTGGAACTAAACTAGAACCAGAAAAACCTAAAAATTGCTCTAATTGTAATACTATTCTTAAAATAGGTCAAAAATTCTGTACTGAATGTGGTACTAAAACTCCTTAAAAAATAACAATATTTAAATAATTTTTCAGTTCTTAAATATTATGAAAAAAATATTATTTTTATTATTCATTTTAATTTTTATTTCTTCTTGTACAACTGGTAATGTAATAAAAGAAAACCCAAAAGAAGGACCTTTTTTAGTGATTAAAGTTATTGATGGAGATACTTTAGATATAGAAACAGGAGAAAGAATAAGATTGAGTGGAATAGACACCCCTGAAAAAGGTGAATGTTATTATAAAGAAGCTAAAAGTACTTTAGCTAATTTAACTTTAAACAAAACTGTATTAATACAACAAGACATTACAAATAAAGATAAATATGGAAGACTATTAAGGTATATTTATTTAGAAGATATTTTAATTAATGAATATTTAGTAAGAGATGGGTATGCCAGAGTTTATGATAAATATAAAGATGATACTTCTAAATATGGATTATTAAAGCACTCTGAAATAAAAGCATTTGATGAAAAAAAGGGATTATGGAGTTGTTAATATTAAAAAAGATTATTTAGCTGCTAATTTTATATCAGCAGCCTTAATTGTTTTTCTTCCAGAATGTAAAGCAAATTTAACTGATTTTTCAGCTATTAAATGAGCATGTTCTTCTAGAACTTCACGTAAAGCTTCTTTTGCATTATCACTCACTCTTTCAGCTCCCCCTTTCTTAAGTAAACGTTCCATTGCAGCTAAAGGTAGTATTGAATTTGCCATTTTGCCCTCCAAAAAGCTATTTTAAACTATTTAAACATAAAATAACTTTAATAAATGAAAATAGAAATTATTAGTATATAAATATTTGCATAAGAGTTTATATTTACTCTAATAAAGAAAATAAGGATTTTATAACCACTTTTCTAAAATATATTTTTAGTATATTAAAGTTTAATTTCTAAAACTAAGCATAAAAACCTAAGGTTTATAAAAACCAAAACCTTTATAAATATACTTTAAAACAAAAAATATACCCTACTGATGAAACAAAATATTAACCTAAAAGTCGCTGATTCTAAGTTAGTCAAATTTCCAATGAAATAAAATGCCAAGAGTTCATGACCCTAGAGCAGGATCAATGCAATACTGGCCAAGAAAAAGGGCTAAACGAATATACCCTAAAATAAGATCTTGGCTTAAGTCTGAGGTAGCTAGACCTTTAGGATTTGCAGGATATAAAGTTGCTATGACTCACTTAATTTTTAAGGATAATAGACAAAATTCAAGAACAAGAGGAGAAAATGTTTTTTTCCCAATAACTATTTTAGAATGTCCCCCATTAAAGATACTTGCTTTAAAATTATACAAAAATACTACTTATGGATTAGTTCCTTCAAAACAAATTTATAATCCTAAATTAGATAAAGAACTTGCAAGAAAAATAAACTTACCTAAAAAAATAAAAGACCAAATAAATGAAATAGAAAATAAACTAAATGACTATTCTGAATTGCGTTTATTGGTTTATACACAACCTAGATTAACAACAATAGGAAAGAAAAAACCAGAAATCTTTGAAATAGCTTTGGGTGGTACAATACAAGAACAATTTAATTATGCAAAATCAATGTTAGATAAAGAAGTTAGAATTTCAGAAATTTTTAAAGAAGGTCAATATTTAGACACACATTCAGTTTCTATAGGAAAAGGACTTCAAGGACCAGTTAAAAGATTTGGAGTTTCACTTAAATCACATAAATCAGAAAAAAAGAGAAGAAGTTCAGGTAATCTTGGTTCATGGAATCCTTCAAAAGTACTATCAACTGTACCTCAAAAAGGTCAACTAGGATTCCAAACAAGGACTGAATATAATAAATTACTTATAAAAATGTCAAATGATACTAAATTAATTAATCCTAAAGGAGGATTTAATAGTTATGGTTTAGTAAAAAATGATTATGTTTTAATTAAGGGGTCTATAACCGGACCTGTAAGAAGACTAATAAGATTAACTCCGGCATTAAGAAACCAAAAATTAGAACAACCATTAGAAATAAACTATATAAGTTTAAAATCAAGTTAAAATGAAAGCAGATATAATTGATTTAAATGGACACAAAGTAAGAACAATTGAACTACCAAAACAATTTCAAGAAGAAATAAGACTAGATTTAATTAAACGTTCAAATCTTGCATTAAGAAGTCATAAACGACAACCATATGGAGCATTTCCTTTAGCTGGGCAACAAGTCTCAGCGAAATTATCAAGGAGAAGAAGAGACTATAAAACAGCATATGGAAAAGGAATTTCAAGATCACCAAGAAAAACACTTTGGCGTAGAGGAACTAATTTTATGTGGGTAGGTGCCCTAGCTCCTAATACAGTTAAAGGTAGAGAAGCTCACCCCCCAAAATCACAAAAAAATATATACAGAAAAATAAATAAAAAAGAACGCAGAAAAGCCATAAGATCAGCAATTTCAGCTTCTGTAAACAAAGAATTTTTTAAAGATCATAAATTTAACTTACCTATAATAATAAATTCTGATTTTGAAAATATAAAGAAAACTAAAGAATTACAGAAATTTTTAATTAAAATAGGTCTAGAAAGTTTAATAGATAAAGTTAAAGAGAAAAAAATAAGAGCAGGAAAAGGTAAAGCTAGAGGTAGAAAATACATTAAAAGAAAAGGACCATTAATAGTGGTTTCGGATAATTGTTCATTATTAAAATGCTCTAATCTTCCTGGATTTGATATAGTTAAAGTAAATTCATTAAATACAGAATTATTAGCTCCTGGTTTTAACCCAAGATTAATAATTTGGAGTGAAAAAGCAATAGAAAAACTAGAAAAAGAAAATTTGTTTTATGATAAAAAATGAAAGAACCATACTCAATACTAAAATATCCATTATCTACAGAAAAATCATTCAAGTTAATGGAATCTGAGAATAAATTAGTATTTATAGTAGATAGAAGAGCAAAAAAGCAAGAAATTAAAGACGCATTTGAGAAATTGTTTAAAGCAAAAGTTCTAAACATAAATACTTTAATAGATTCAGACGGAAAGAAAAAAGCATTTATAAAAATTTCAAATGAAACTCCAGCTATTGATATAGCTACTCAACTAGGAATGATGTAAAATGGGAAAAAGTTTATTGCAACAAAGACGTGGAAAAGGAGGACTTACATTTAGAGCTAGATCTCATTACTATAAAGCAGAGGTTAAACATAGAAGTTATGATGACGTAGAAAAAACTTCAGTCATGGAAGGAAAAATAATAAATCTTATTCACGACCCTGGTCATAATGCTCCTTTAGCCCAAGTAAAATATCAGGATAATAAAACATTATTTATTTTTGCTCCATTAGGAATTAATTTACACGATACAATAATGTCTGGCAATAATGCTTCTATTAAAGCTGGAAATACATTACCATTAAAAAATATACCAGAAGGAACTCAAATTTATAATATTGAAAGTTTTCCTGGAGACGGCGGAAAATTTGTGAGATCTCCTGGAACTGCTGCTAATATTACCTCAAAAACCGAAGATAAAGTAATTATTTTACTTCCTTCAAAGAAATTAAAAGAATTAAATCCAGATTGTAGAGCAACTATAGGAATAATAGCAGGATCAGGAAGAAAAGAAAAACCATTTTTAAAAGCAGGAAAAAAATATCATGCAATGAAAGCACGTAATAGGTATTATCCTACAGTTTCAGGTGTATCAATGAATGTAGTAAGTCATCCGTTTGGTTCTGGAAGGGGATCCCATAAAGGACAATCTACTACTATTTCAAGAAAAGCTCCGCCAGGACGTAAAGTAGGACTAATCTCAGCTAGAAGGTCAGGACGTAAGAAGTAAAATGGCAAAGAAAGAATTCACATTTAAAGGAAAGACAATTCAAGAACTCCAAAAAATGTCCTTAGAAGAATTTATAAAAATAATTCCTTCACGTCAAAGAAGATCTCTAACAAGAGGATTTTCTGAAACCCAAAAAATATTACTTAATAAAATCAAAAAATCAAAAAATGGAACTTATAAAAAAATAATAAAAACACATTGTCGCGATATGATTGTAGTTCCAGAAATGATTTCCTTAACTATTCATGTTTATAACGGAAGATCTTTTAATCCGGTACTTATTACAGAAGATATGTTAGGCCATTATTTAGGAGAATTTGTATTAACAAGGAAGAAAGTTCAGCACTCAGCCCCTGGTATAGGAGCTACAAAATCTAGTTCAGCAGTATCAGTAAAATAAAATGGCCAATAATAATTATTCAAAAATCATAGGAAAGAATTTACCTATATCCACTAAACAAGCTATTGAGATTTTAAATAGCATAAGGAATAAAAATATAGCAAAAGTAAAGAAATTTTTGCAGAGAGTAATAGACAAAAAAACACCTGTTGAATATAAAAGATTTAATAGAGATACTGGTCATAAACCCGGAATGGCAGCTGGTCGTTACCCTGTAAAATCTTCAAAACATATTTTACAACTAATTAATAGTCTTGAAGCAAATGCAGAATTTAAAGGCATGGATAAAGAAAAATTAATCATAAGTTATGCTGTTGCAAATAAAGGCAATACGCAATTTCATCCTGGAAGAATAAGAGGACGTCAATTTAAAACCACACATATTGAATTAAGAGCAATGGAAAAATGATAGAAAAAGATTTTGTGTCAAGAAAAATAAAAGGATATAGAATAGAAGAATTTATTTCTTCTCATCTAAAAGAAGCTGGATATAGTCATACAGAGATTCAAAGAACTCCTTTAGGAGAGAAAATTATAATTTACACATCTAAGCCAGGATTAATCGTAGGTCACAGAGGAGAGAATATAAAAAATTTAACACGTTATCTAAAGAAAAAATTTAAGATGGAAAACCCACAAATAGAAGTAGCTGAAATATCAGATCCTTTGTTAAATCCTCAATCAGTTGCTTCCCATATAACATATTTGTTTGAAAAATATGGACCAAAGCACTTTAAGTCAACTGGCTATAAAACAATAGAACAAATTATGGTAGCAGGTGCTACTGGAGTTGAAATTGTTATTTCAGGTAGAGGAATTCCTAGTTCCAGAGCAAAAAGATGGAGATTTTCAGCTGGATATCTTAAAAAATCCGGGGATATTTCAGAAAATTTTGTAAAAAGAGGTTTTTCTGTAGCTCAATTAAGATCAGGTTCAATAGGCGTGAAAGTTAGTATATTAACTCCAGATGTTAAATTACCTGATAAGATTGTTTTAAGTGAGGTTAAAGAAGATTCTGAAACTAAAGTAGAGCATAAAAAAGAACCTGAACCAGAAGCTAAAAAAGAAGTAAAAGAGGAGAAAAAAATTAAACATAGAAAACCAAAAACAGAAAATGGCACTAATAAGAAAAAAAGAACTTCAACAGATGAAGGAAACTGATTTGAAAGCAAAGCTAACTGAACTTAAAAAAGAATTAGTTAAGCTTAATGCTAAAGTTGCAATAGGGACTATTCCAGAAAGTCCAGGAAAAATAAGGTTAATTAAAAAAACTATTGCAAGAATAAACACAAAATTAAACGAATTTAGGAGGACGAAAGCAAAAATATGAGTGATATATGCCCTAAATGTGGCTTACCTCGTGAATTGTGTGTTTGTGAATCTATAGCAAGAGAGGGGCAGCGAATTAAAGTTAAAATGGTAAAAAGAAGATTTGGAAAGATGATAACTTTAGTAGAAGGGATAAATAGTAATGACGTCGGTCTAAAAGAAATTGCAAAAAGACTAAAGTCTAAATTTGCATGTGGTGGTACAGTAAAAGACGGAAACATAGAATTGCAAGGAGACCATCTGCATAAAGTAAAGAAAGAATTGATTGCCCTTGGTTTTAACTCAGACACAATAGATGTAGATTAACAAAATAATGAAAGAAGAACTGATAGGAAATCAGATAGAGGTAATAAAATCTAAAAATAAATCTCTAGAAGGAATCAAAGGTAAAATAATAGATGAGACTAAAAATACACTAACGATAAAAACAAATTCAAAGATTAAAAAAATCATAAAGAATCAAACAATAATGAAAATTAAAATCAAAAATAAGATATTGCAAGTAAATGGAAAAGAAATCCAGCAAAGACCAGAGGACAGGTTAAAAAAATGAAAGAAAAATTAGACATTGGTATAGATGTAAAATCACCTGAAAATAAATGTGAAGATAAACATTGTCCATTTCATGGTTCATTGAAAGTTAGAGGATTTACATTTACAGGAAAAATAGTAAAATCAGATGTACATAATACTACAACAATTGAATGGCCGAGACTTTTTTACTTGCATAAATATGAACGTTACGAAAAAAGACGTTCTAGAGTTAAATCCCATAATCCACCTTGTATCAATGCCAAAGTTGGAGATGAGGTTAAAATTATTGAATGTAAACCAATAAGTAAAACAAAAAAATTTGTCATAGTTGAGAAGGTAACAAAATGAAAGCATTAAAAGCGAGAATAACAAAAGCCTTGCCAAAAGACTCTAAAATTGAAGTTTGTGATAATTCAGGAGCTAAAATAATCAATATAATTTCAATAAAAGGATCAAAAACAAGAAAAGGTCGTTATCCTAGTGCAGGTGTTGGAGATTATATAATGGCTTCTGTAATCAAAGGAGAAGCAGACATAAGAAAACAAGTAGTTCCTGCTATAATAGTAAGACAAAAAAAAGAATATAGAAGACCAGACGGAACAAGAATTAAATTTGAGGATAATGCAGCAGTAATACTAAAAGATGATTTAGGTAATCCAAGAGGAACAGCATTAAAGGGGCCTATTGCAAAAGAAGCAGCAGACAGATGGCCTGGAATTGCAAAATTAGCTTCTATAATAGTATAAAATGAAGAAAGAATTTTCAAAACATTGGATTTCAAGTAAGCAACCAAGAAAACAAAGAAAATATTTGTATAACGCACCTTTGAATATTAGACAAATCTTTGTTTCAGCACATCTAAGCAAAGAACTAAGAAAAAAACATAATAAAAGAAGTATAATTTTGAAAAAAGGAGATAAAGTAAAAATTATGAGAGGCCAATTTAAAAATAAATTTGGAAAAATTGAAAAAGTTAACTTAAAGGATATTACAGTTTTTGTAGAGGGAATTCAAACTACAAAAAAGGATGGGAGTAAAGTATACATCCCCATACATCCCTCAAACATAATCATAACAGAACTTAATTTAGAAGATAAACATAGGAGAGAAATACTAGAAAGAAAATGAGTAAAAGTCATATCAAAAGAATAGCAGCACCAAGGTCATGGCCTATTCCAAGAAAAAAATCTAAATGGATAACTAAACCAAGACCAGGACCACATTCTATAGATAGAAGTATGCCCTTGTCTTTAATATTAAAAGATATAATTAGACTTGCAGAGAATAAAAGAGAGGTAAAAAAAATATTATATGAAGGAAAGATTTTAATAAACCATATAATCAGAAAAGATCCAAAATTCCCAGTTGGCTTAATGGACACAATTTCTATACCATCTATAAACAAATATTATAGAATATTATTTAATTATAAAGGACAATTAGTTTTACACAAGATAAACAAATCAGAATCAAATATTAAACTAAGTAAAATAATAAATAAAAAAATACTGAGAGGGAAAAAAACTCAAATAAATTTATATGATGGTTATAATAAAATCGTTGATAAAGATCATTACAAAGTAGGAGATTCTGTTTTATTTGATTTGGAAAAGAATCATATTGTAGAGCACTTAAAATTAGAAAAAGGTGCATATGTTTATTTAACTAATGGTAAACATATAGGAACTACTGGTGTAATAGATAAAGTTCTTACATCTAAGGGAACTTATCCGTCTAAAATAGTGTTTAAGAAGAAAAATCATAGTTTTGAAACTTTAAAGGATTATGCTTTTGTTATAGGTAAAGAAAAACCATTAATATCATTACCAGAAGAAAATGAACAAGGAAAATAAGATGAGAGAAATAAAAATTGAAAAAATAACTCTAAATATTGGAGTAGGACAAGCAGGAGATAAACTAGATAATGCTGTTTTATTACTGCAAACTATAAGTAATTCTAAACCTATACAAACTAAAACCATGAAAAGGATCCCTACTTGGGGTTTAAGACCTAGATTGCCTATAGGTACTAAGGTAACATTAAGGGGCAAAAAAGCATTATCATTATTACCTAGATTATTTGCAGCAGTGGATAATAAACTTAAAATAAATAATTTTGATACTTATGGAAATATTTCATTTGGTATTAAGGAGTATATAGATATTCCAGATGTAGAATATAATGTTAAGATAGGTATTATAGGGTTACAAGCTTCTATAACATTACAAAGAGCAGGATTTAGAATTAAATACAGAAAACAAAAAAATGCCAAGATCCCAAACAGACATAGAATAACTAAAGATGAAGCAATTAACTTTGTAAAAAATAAATTTAATATTAATGTAACTGAGGAATAATATGACAACAAGCTACTTTAAAAAACCAATGAAACAGCTGAGATCAAAACCAGCTAAATTAAAGAAATATCTAAAACATAATTCTCCTAAAGAAAGAGAATTTGGATTGGGTTCAAGAAAATGTAGAAGATGTGGAAGATATGGAGCACATATTCAAAAATATGGTTTACATATGTGCAGACAATGTTTTAGAGACGTAGCAAAGAAAATTGGATTTAAAAAATACAACTAAAATGACAATAAACAATACTTTAGCAAGTGCATTATCTCATATCCTTAATTGTGAGAAAATTGGAAAGATAGAATGTATAGTGAAACCTTCATCTAATTTAATTTTATCAACATTAAAGATTTTAAAAGATCATAATTATATAGGTGATTTTAATGTTGTAAATAATAAAAGAGGAAATTTAATTAAAGTAAATTTAATAGGTAATCTTAATAAATGCGGTGTAATAAGTCCTCGTTTTTCTGCTACTAAAGATGAATTTGAAAAATTTGAAAAAAGATTTTTACTAGCTAAAGACTTTGGGTTGTTAATAGTATCAACACCACAAGGTTTGATGACACACAAAGATGCTATTACTAAAGGTTTAGGGGGACGTTTAATTTCTTATTGTTACTAAAATGGCAATTAAAAATAAAGTTGAATATGAAATAGAATTACCTAGTGATGTAGAAGCTAATCTAGATGGGCATATATTAGTAATTAAAGGAATAAATGGAGAACTACAGAAAAAATTTGCATATCCAAAAATAAAGATTAATGTTAAAGATAATAAAATTTTGATTCAGGCAATAAAACCAACAAAAAGAGAAAAAACCTACGCAGGAACTTTTAGGGCGCATATTAAAAATATGATTTTGGGAGTGTCAAAAGATTTTGAATATAAACTTAAAATATGTTCAGGACACTTCCCTATGTCAGTAACAGTAGATCATGAAAAAGTTATAATAAAGAATTTTTTGGGGGAGAAAATACCTAGAATAGCAAAAATTTTACCAGGTGTTAAGTGTTCTGTTATGGGCGATGAGATAATAATTAGAGGAACAAATAAAGAAAATGCAGGCCAATCAGCAGCTAATATTGAAATGGCAACTAGAATAGTAAATAGAGACAGAAGAGTCTTTCAAGATGGCATTTTTATAATAAGTAAAGGTGGAGAAAAATGACCAAATTACTTGAAGTTAGAAAAATCTTGAAATCATCTAAACCCAAATTTTTAAGACAAGATGCTCATAAAATTCCAAGATTAGAAAAAAAATGGAAAAAACCTACTGGTATACATAATAAAATGCGATTAAAGAAAAAAGGTCATAGAAGAGGACCTTCAGTAGGTTACAAATCACCTAAACAAGTAAGAGGTTTAACAAGAACAGGATTTAAACCTATAACAATCTCAAATATTAAAAATCTTGAGAACATTGATCATAAAACAGAAGCAGGTTTAATATCCAGAACCGTAGGAAAAAGAAATAAAATTAAAATTTTGGAGAGAGCTAAACATCTTCATATTACAATTTTAAACTTTAAAGATATTGATTTATATATAAAAAACGTCAAAGAAAAATTTGAGAAAAAACCTAAAGAAACTAAAATAGAACATAAAAAAGAACCTGAACCAGAAGCTAAAAAAGAAGTAAAAGAAGAAAAAACAACTGAAAAACAAAATGAAACTAAATAATCAAAGAAGGATTGCAGCATACATTCTCAAAGTAGGTACAAATAGAGTTTGGTTAGATCCAACTAAAGCATCTGATATAAAAGAAGCAATAACTAAGGCAGATATAAAATCATTAATAAATAATCATGTAATTAAAGCAATCCCGGAAAAAGGAATTTCTAGATTTAGAATTAGAAAAAGAATAAGACAAAGAAGGAAAGGAAGACTTTCTGGATCGGGTTCAAGAAAAGGTAAAAAAACCGCGAGATTACCTAGTAAAAAAATTTGGATTAACATGATGAGGTCTCAAAGAGAATTTTTAAAAATGATTAGGGATAAAAAATTAATTACACCTAATACTTATCATGAATTATACAAGAGATCTAAGGGGGGATTCTTTAGAAGTGTAAGGCACATTAAATTATATTTAAATGAACATAACTTAATTAAAAAATGAAAAGAAAATTTAAATTAGATTATAAGAGAAGGGTAAAAGGAATAACTGATTATAGAAAAAGAATAAGATTACTTTCATCTAAAAAGTTAAGAATGGTAGTTAGAGTTAGATCAAATTCTATTCATACACAAATAATTCAATTTGAAAGAAAAGGAGATAAAGTAATAATATCTGCAAATTCATCTCAACTTAAAAAATTTGGATATAATCTTCATAGAGGGAATATACCTACTGCATATTTAACAGGAATGTTGCTTGGGATAAAATCAAAACAAAAAGGTATAAAAGAAGCAATTTTAGATGTTGGACTAAAAAAACCAACACCACAGTCAACAGTATATGCTGCTCTTAAAGGCGCAGTTGATGCTGGTATAAAAATACCTTATAATGAAGAGGTATTACCTAAACTATCAAAATTAAAAGGTGGGGACATAGAGGAATACGCAAAACTTTTACATAAAAACAATCCAGAAAAATATCAAAAGCAATTTTCAAGATATCTTAAAAATAATATTAATCCACAACAAATAACTAAAATAATAGACGAAACAAAAAACAAGATATTACTAGGTAAATAAAATGTCACGAAAACCTAAAATTGAAGTAGAAGAAAAGAATAAGACAGAAGTTCAATTGGAAGAAACAATAATTCCCGAAGTAGTATTACCAGAAATAAAAGAAATTAAAAAAACAGAAGAAAGAACACAAGAAGGATGGAATCCTAAAACTTCATTAGGCAAAAAAGTTAAATCAGGAGAAATAATTAATATTGATGAAATTCTTGATAAAGGTATGAAGATACTTGAACCACAAATTGTAGAGAAACTATTACCAAATTTAGAAATCGAATTAATAAAAGTAGGACAATCTAAAGGTAAGTTTGGTGGTGGTAAAAGAAATATTTGGCGCCAAACCCAGAAAAAAACTAAAGAAGGGAATAATCCAAAATTCGGTGCTTTAGTCATAGTAGGAAATCGTGATGGTTACGTTGGTATAGGTTATGGTAATGCTAAAGAAACAGTTCCTGCACGTGAAAAAGCAATAAGAAATGCTAAACTAAACGTAATAAAAATAAGACGTGGTTGTGGTTCATGGACATGTGGTTGTAGAGAACCTCATTCAATTCCATTTACTGTTAAAGGTAAATCAGGTAGTGTAATAATGAAAATAATGCCCGCGCCCAAAGGTACAAAATTATGTATAGAGGAAGAAACTCAAAAACTTTTAAGATTAGCAGGAATAAAAGATGTTTATTCTAAAGCATATGGACAAACAAGAACTAAATTAAATACATTATATGCATGTTTTGATGCCCTAAAGAAACTATCACAAACTAAAGTACATTCAAATTTTATAAAAACTTCAGGCCTTGTTGAAGGTTCTATTGTTAAATCTTAAAATGAACAAGAGACTAGCTGTTTTAAGGATAAGAGGATCAATAGGTGTAGATAAAAAAATTCAAGATACTTTGAATATGCTACGCTTGTATAGAAAGAACTATTGTTCCATAGTTCCAAATAATCATTCATATATAGGAATGTTATCAAGAGTAAAAGATTATGTTACATGGGGGGAAATAGATAAAGAAACTTTTAAGTTATTACTAGAAAAAAGGGGAAAAATAGTAGGAAATAAATCATTAAATGAACATTATGTAAAAGAAAAGTCTGGGTTAAACATAGAACAATTTTCAGAAGATTTTTTACAACAAAAAAAAGATTTTAAAGATATACCTGGAATAAAACAATTTTTTAGATTAAAGCCTCCCACTAAAGGTTTTGAAAGAGGGGGGATTAAAAAACCATTCTCATTAGGAGGAGCTTTAGGATATAGAAAAAACCATATAAATGATTTAATAAGAAGAATGATCTAAAATGGTAGTCAATAAAAGAAAAAAATTTTCAAGACATCGCGGGAAAAGTTCTCATGGTTATGGAGCTAAGAAAAAACATAGAGGATATGGTAGTAAAGGAGGTAAAGGAAAAGCTGGAAGCGGAAAAAGAGCTCATCAAAAAAAACCTACTATACTTAAATTATATGGTCCAGAATATTTTGGTAAACATGGATTTAAAAGACCAAGATTTCACAATAAAAAAACAAAAACAATTAATTTAAAGCAAATAGAAGAAAATCTAGATAAATTTGCAACTAAAGAACATGATATTTTCGTTGTAGATTTAAAAAAATTGGGATATGACAAAGTTTTATCAGAAGGTCATATTACAAAAAAACTTAAGATTATGGCTAAATCTTTTTCTAAAAATGCTATAGAGAAAATAAAAGAAGCAGGTGGAGAAGCAGTAATATGCTAAAAGCACTTCTTATGAACTTACCTGAGGTAAAAGCACCTCTACAAAGAAGACTGTCATTTAAAGAAAAATTAAAATGGACATTGCTTGTATTACTTGCATTCTTTATTCTTTCTAATATTCCTTTATTTGGACTTGGTCAAAATTCTTTACAGCAATTTACATTTTTATCAATAATTCTTGGAGCTTCTTTTGGTTCTATAATGTCACTTGGTATAGGGCCTATAGTAACAGCATCTATTGTATTACAACTTTTAACAGGATCAGGATTATTAAAATTAGATTTAACTAAACCAGAAGGAAGAAAATTTTTCCAGGGATTACAAAAATTATTAGCAATATTTTTTATTATATTTGAAGCTGCTATTTATGTATTAATGGGAGGTTTATCGCCTGCTGCAGGATTGCCTCCATCACAATATTATTTTATGCAGTTTATATTAATAGGACAATTAATTTTGGGTGGATTACTTATTCTTTATATGGATGAAGTTACAAGTAAATGGGGCTTTGGTTCAGGAGTATCTTTATTTATAGCAGCTAATGTTAGTCAAGAAATAATAGTAAGAGCTCTAAGTCCATTATCAAGCACTGGTCAATGGGCATTTGGTTCAGGTCAACCTCCTATAGGAGCTATTTTAGTATTTTTCACATCTTTATTAGCAGGTGATGCAAGAAGTGCAGTAATCGCAGTATCTGCTGTATTAGCTACAGTTCTTGTATTTTTTGTTTCAGTATATGCACAAGCAATGAAAGTAGAAATACCTTTATCATTTGGAAGAATTAGAGGACATGGTATACGGTGGCCGCTGAATTTTATTTATACAAGTAATATTCCTGTTATTTTGGTTGCTGCTTTACTTGCAAACTTTCAATTATGGGCAAAATTACTTGAAAACGCAGGCAAACCAATACTAGGAACTTTTTCAGGAAATGCTCCAGCAACTGGTTTTATAGCATGGATAAATCCCCCTAATATAATTGGAGGGGTATTAACAAATTCCCTAAGATCTATAGATTTTGCACATGCATTTGTTTATTTGCTATTTATGGTTGCAGGTTCAATTCTATTTTCAGTATTTTGGGTACAAACAGCAGGAATGGATGCAAGATCACAAGCAAGACAAATAATGTCATCTGGATTACAAATACCAGGATTTAGAAGAGATGAAAGAGTTTTAGAAAGATTATTAAAGCGTTATATTACACCATTAACAGTTTTGGGTGGTTTAACAGTTGGTGCTTTAGCTGCATTAGCAGATTTAACAGGGGCGTTATCAAGAGGTACAGGAATATTGTTAGCAGTAATGATAATTTACAGATTATATGAAGATATAGCCCAACAACATATGATGGATATGTATCCAGGATTAA
>CAYHUM010000004.1:0-32753 GCA_964359945.1 Candidatus Woesearchaeota archaeon
TATAAATCTAATATTTCTATAAGTTCCTGCTTGTCCAATTGAAGGTCTCCATGAAAATTTCTTTGTATTAGAATTAAAACTAGCTCCTAAAGGCAAAATTTTCAGCTCTAAAGAACAAAGGATCATTATCTATATCGACAGCAGAAATAGTAAATTCAAGTAATTCTTGTTCCCTTAATTCTTTATTTCCTATAGGATTTAAAACAGGTGCATGATTTAAAATACCTTTTTCTAATATTGTTATAGTAACTACTTGACTATCTTGACCTTTGAAATTATCATAAACAAATACAGTTACATCATAAACACCTTTATCTCCAACTTTAGTTTGCCATTCTCCATTATCATTTAGTGGGAAATTAAATCTAAAGTTTAATTGATCTTTATCTGGATCAGAAGCACTTGGACTTATCTTTACTAAATCTCCTTCATTTACTGTAATATCATCAATATAATCTAAAACAGGAGCTCTATTAACATCAAATATGGTTATAGTAATTTCTTCTTCATCACTTAATTTACCATCTGAAACAGTAAACTTAACTTTAAATTCCTTCTTTAAATTATTACTACCAAATATTGTTTTAAGTATTTTCATTAAGCCGTTACTATGAGGAACTGTATCATAATTAGGAATCCATGAAAATCTCTTTGTAACAGAATTAAAACTTGCTCCTGAAGGTAAATTTTCTGCATTAAATGTTAATATGTCATTATTAGGATCATTTGCAGAAATAGTAAATTGTAATTGCTCATTTTCATTTACTTGTTTATTTCCTATTGTATCTAAAACAGGAGGTAAATTAACTTGTGTACTTACAACTTTTAAATTAATTAAAGAAGTATAAACACTACCTTTTGAATCACTTCCTTTAACTGCTATTACATAATCACCTGTATTTTTATAAATATTTTCTGTAACATAATACCTACTAGAAAAAATATAATCATTTATTTCCTTATCATCAAAAGTGTAAACTAAATTATTATTTGAATCATTCATTATTATACTTACTTTAAGAGGTGGATTTAATGTAAATGCAGCCATATCAAAGTAAACACTATCACCAAAATTTAACTGATAATTAGAAGTATTATCTTGCCATTCTGCAAATGTAACTACTGCTTTTACATTTTGTGTAACTAGTAATAAACTTAATACAAGTAATAATGATAATATTATTTTTTTCATTTTACCCCCTTAAAAGCTCACACTAATATTTCCATAACCCCCTTTATCTTCACCTCTTAAAATAAACCCTGGCATAATTCTGAAATTATTAAAATTGAAATCTGGGCCTATACCTAATTTAAAATTAAAATCTGTTTTATTATCTGAATAAGTATTTCTGTTTTCAGCTAGAACTTCATTATTTCTTCTTATAGATTCATAAACTTTTTCTATATTATTATTAAAATCAATACCTACTCCTAAAGCTAAAGAACCCCAAATATTATTACTAAATTTATATGAACTACCTAACATAACATCAAATAATTTTTTCTCTTGTTTTTTATCTATAGTTCCATATCCATACATTTGAGTTATAGGATCCTCTGGTGTTTGTATTTCTATTATTGGATTAGTTTTATCTTTTTGTCCATAAGAAAGTATAAATCTTAGATTATAATTATTAGTTGGATAAATACCTAAACCAAAATTACCTTGTAAAATATCTCTTTCAGGAAAATGACTTACACCTGCTAAAATTTCTAATGATGGTTTTTCTTCAGGTTTTATTTTTCTTATTTCTTCTTTTTCTTCTAATTTTACTTCTGGTTCTTTAATGTCTTTAGTTATAACTTCTCTTTCAGGTGGCTCAAATCTTTCTGGTTCTTTTCTTATGTATGGTTTACTTACAATTTCTTTTTTTCTTGGTGTAATTATAAGTATTCCTGGTAAAGAAGCTTCTTTATTATTTGCTATATAATAATAACCAACTGCTAAAGATTTATCTAGATTTTTAGTTAATTCCTTAAATTCCCATTCTTCTAAATTTCCATCTCTTATATAACCCCCAAATGCACTAATTAAGTTTGGATCTTTAACTATAATTGTATCTAAATAAGCTCTTAATGAATCATCCTTAAAATCAGGATTAGTTGCCTTGAATTGTTTTATTATTTTCTCCAAATTTCCTGTGATTATATGTGCACCTAAATTAATTTTAGGATTACTTTTCCTATAAGAACCAATACCCATAAATTTTACAGGACCATCTACTTGATCTATATCACCAGTTAATGTTGTACCTGTACTCCATGCAGATTTATGTGTTATTAAATTAGTTCCAGGATAAGGAGTGAGATTAATTGAATTTAAATAAGTTTTATCATCTATTAATTGTTTTCTATCTTTTTTATGTAATTCTTCAAGTGATTTTTTTTCTTGTTTAGTTACTCTCTCATCTAAATCTGGAGTTGAAGTTACTAAAGGTTTCTTAATATCATCCTTACTTTTCTCAGAAGTTGGAAATTTAAAATGACCTTCTTCAGTTTTTGTGAGAAAAATAATATTACCTTCTTTATCTTTTATAAAATATTCATTTTCAGAATTTTTTCTCTTACCTACATAAACTTTTATATTATAAATAGTAGTATCTCCAACATAATCATAAGGTCCTTTTTTAGAAGTATCTGCAAAAATAGTTTTAATTTCTTTTTTATATTCATCTTTTTCTTTGTTTTTGGAAGAGGTTTCTAATATAAATTTACCACCAGATATTTTAACTTCAGATTTAGCAGTATCTTCAGGACTAGAAAATGCTAATTGATACATTAACAAAGGTGTAATAAATAATGACTTCAATAATCTTGTAATTTTCATGAGACCTCCATTGTTGTTATTTTATAGTGGTGTAAAGTTTTAAAAACCTTTCGTTTTTAAAAATTTCTAGAAATGTGGGGATGCCAGGATTTGAACCTGGATCAATCGGTATCTTCTTTCATCGCCTAAGCTCATCGCTCCAAAAACTGGAGCCGATTACACTACCAGATTATGCTACATCCCCTTATGAAGCCGAGAATATAGATACTATTTAAACATTACTTTTTCTTTAAGAAACTTTTATCATATAAATATTTTAAGTCACTATAAATTGGAATATTTCTAATTTTAAATTTCCACACTAAATAAATCCATACCCCAGCTACATAAATAGTACTTACAAATCTCCAAAAGAATATATGAATAGTATTAAAAAAATCCTTTCCAGAATAAATTAGAACAAAAATCAAAATTATAATTCTAATAATATTTAAAATAAGAATTAATAAACTGCCATATAAAAACATCTTTAATGAATTCTTTAATGTAATGTCTTTAGTAGATAAAATTAATAATAACAATAAATAATAAGCAGATGCAGCAATACACGCTTCAATAAAAGTTACAATAACATTACTAAAGATTAAACTACTTGTTATTGGTTGTAAAATAACATCAAAATTAATTACTTTAAAAAAATAATAAATTGGGTAGTATGTTAAAGGAAAAAATATTGTATAAAAAATAATTGAGCTAAATATTCCCGTAATCAAAGCTATAAAAACTCTTAAAATTAAATTATATTCATATCTCATTGCCATACTCTTACTTCAACTAAATGAGGGCCCCACATAAATGGTATTCCAGGTACTGAAATAAATGTTAAATCTAATTGTGATTGAGAGAATTTAACATTAAGTTTACCATCATTATCAAAATCTAATTGTCTAAATAAATTATAAACAGCATTAGATATGGCATCATCTATAGCTGCTCCAATTAATGATCGTTCTCTTGTTGGATATGGGCTTGCCCCATTTTCAGGATGTGGTCTATATTCACAATAATTATTTCCTGTATAAGTAGAAGGTATAACTAAATTTGGATCTATTGTTCCATCTTGATAAGTTACATTCCATTTACATCCAAAAGCAGTAGCATATACCCCACCATAATCAACTAATAAGTTTAAACCTAAAGTATAAATTACTTTATTGTAAGGACTTCCTCCAAAATTAAATCCACCTGAACCTATACTTACATTTACTAAATTAATCCCATTTATTCCTTGACCTTTATTTATCAAATTTACAGGTAATTGTACAATGTAAGGATCACCATAAGCAGGATAATTAGTACCATATTCTGTTAAATTATATACTAGATTATTATTTAAGTAAACTTTTTCTGTCCATTTTTCTTCAGAATAAGATGTTACCTTAGCATCTGTTACATTTTCATTTTCTGTAATATTAAAGTAACCTGAGCTTTTATTATTATAAAACCTCTCTGTTTCTAGAGTTACTGGAATTATTGAAGGTGGTTGTATTATTGGGGTGTAATTATACTCAAAGTAAGAATCATAGTAAAGATAAGTTTTTATGTTTGTACCTCCTGTTATGTTTAGGAACTGTGCTTCATATCCTAATTTAAGTATTGACTTAGCTAATTCTTCATAAATTTCTTTAAGATCAGAAGCATTCTGACTACTTTTATAAGTTCCACCCCCACACTGAGCTATTTCTGTTAAACTTTGATTAGCTAAACCACAAGACTGATTTATATAACCAATAGCATGAACAGTAGCTTTTAAAGATTGATTTAATCTACAAGCACTATAATAAGCATTACTTCTAGGGCATCCACAACCTGAAAAATCATTGCAGTCATTACCACTACAACAAATTCTAGCTCCTTTAAAATCAGTACCTTGACAAGTAGCTTGAACAGCACTTCCATTAACCCATTTACATATTGTCTGTCCTTCTCCAACTGCATAAGCTTCTGTATTACTTAAGAATTTAATTCCTAAATCGCAATACTCACTGTCTCCAGATGGTGATTCACTTTGAGCACTAAAGTCTAAATCAGTATATATGGGTATCTGTGGATCACCTCTTATTCTTATGTTAGATGTATCACGAGTTCCATTACTATAAATAATAGGTAAAGCTACTCCTAATGCAATAAATGTTTTATTATTTATATCTATAGATGTTAAATTTTTATTAGTTTCAGAATTTGAGGAAAAATCATACCAAAAACCTGCCTCATGCTCAATACGCTCCCACTTCAACATTGATCCAGAATCTCCTATAGCATAAGCAAGATAAAGTCCAAGATCTGGACCTGCATATCTATTATAGAAAATAACATCATTTAAATTTTTTGTAAATCCTACAGGAGCATTTGTGTCATTAAACCAATTATTACTCTTAATACCAACTATAGCACTAATATTTACACCTCGATTCCGTAAAATTTTTCCTTCATCCCCAACTGCAAAAGCAAAACTTTCATTATAGTATCTTATACCATTCAAATCTTTAGTATCAGGTTTAGTTGAACTAACCCAAACATCTGTTTTTGTATTTGATGCATATTGGAGTAAAGTTCCGTTTTTTCCTACAATTGCACCAGTATAACAAGGAACATAACCTAAACCCCATACCCAACAAGTATAATTAACAGCATCTATCTCAGTTAAATTTACAGTATTAGGAACAGGTGATGTATAATTAGACCATGTATTACCATTCCATTTTAATATTGTTCCTTTATCCCCAACTGCAAATGCAAAGTTCTTATCAAAAAACTTTACACCTCTTAAATTATTATCAGTTATGCTAGATCCTTGTTTGTCATCAGAAAAACCAGTACCATCCCATCTTACAATTCTCCCAAATGTTCCAACAATAAAACCTAAAGTTTGATTATAAAAATCAATATCATAATAATTTGAGGTATAATAATGTTTAACAACACTAAAATTAGCTGTAGAAGAATCCCATCTTAATATTGTTTCTCGATCACCTACAGCAAAAGCCAAATTTCCATCTATAAATTCAATATCATTTGAAGCATATTTAATATCATCATACGTAGACTCTACATTACCTGTATGAACAATCTTCCATGGTTCTGCTAGATCTGAAGTTAATGAAAGTCTATTATGAATAGGAAAAGCTCCACTAGTATCTCCAATAGCAAACCCATAATTTATAGCAGGTGGGTAGGTAGAAAAAGTATCAATGTTTTCTATAAAATAAGTACTACCTCTAATGGTCCAATTAGATCCATTAAAGTGAAGCATTCCAAAATCACCACCTGCATATCCTTTAAGAACAGAGGGGAATGGAATAGAATCCAAATAAAAATCTAGTCCATTTAAATCTGGTAGTGTATTAATATCAGGATCTGTAACATTTCCCCATGTCACAGTATTTCCTGAAAATACCCCTCTTATCATAACTGCTTTACTACCACCACTCCAAGAAACACAGCTAGCTGGATTTTCAGCTGAATACCCAGAACAGGTCCCCCCAGCAGACATTTTTCCTACAGCATAAGCTGAATTAGATGATGCAAATTTAACCTCACTTAAAACAGCGCCTGATGCAGGAGGACCAGGATTACGAACAGGACTTGTTTCAGCTCCCCATCCACTATTATTATATCTATAAATTATTCCATTATCACCTACAGCATATGCTAAAGTAGGAGTCAATATATCAACACTATTAAGAGTACCATCAACTGTATTAAAGCTTAAAATCCAATTTGTACCATTCCATGCATAAATTACACCACCGTCACCAGACCTCCAACCTGCAATAAATCCGTAATATTTACCACCAGAAGATAACATGTCAATACCATTCAAAGTAGTGCCAGGTGTAATTGTACTATTAAACCTAGTCCAGTTACTTCCATTATACATATAAACAACACTATTAGTTCCAATAGCAAACCCAAGACTTGCATTTGCAAATGCAAGTTTTTTAAAATTTGTTTCTGGTGACGGACTTATTGTTGTTCTAAATTCACTCCCAGTAAAACAAGAAGTAGAAGCTATGGGTCTAGTATGACAAAGAAAATTAGGAAGGCCATCTGTCATATATATTACAAATTTTTGTCTAAAAGGTTCTACATTTTCTAAAATATCATAAGCCCTATTTTGTGCACAACAACCACATGTATACCCTATTGGATTATCAGGATAAGTATCTATAGTATTTTTAAGTAATGTTATGTTATTAGTTAAATTAATAATATATTTTTCAATTCCAGGTAACCCTCCTGCAGTATCATTAAAAGCAACTAAAGCAATTTTATTCTGAGAACTACCACCAACACTTGCATTGAGGATTATATCAATAAAATCTTTATCGAAGCATTTAGCTAAACTAATTCTTCTAGTATCTGAATTACTAATATTAGGATCATTACAATTTCTTTGTACACCAATGACATTATTTTGATCCATACGCCATATCATACTTCCACTTATATCTGTAATAAGCACAACATCTATACCTTGACCAAAAGTTAAATTTTTTATTCCAAATCTTAGTGGAGTTGTTTTAAGATCTATGGATTTAAAATTAATTTTATTTCCTATTGTTGCATTAGTTATAGTATTTGTGGTTTCATCTGAAGTTGTATTTTCCCATATTGTAGTATTTCCTATATTTAAGAACATAGTATAATTACTAGCATTATAATGTACTCTAAATGTAAGATTAGTCAAGTTTCCAGGAACATAAAATGAAAAATATTCATTAATTAAACCATTTACACCATGGAAATATTCTTTACGATAATTAGTACTATATTGCGTAATTTCATCTGTAGTGTATTTTACTCTTAAATAACCTCCTGCAATATAATTTCCAGTAGTTATTCCATCGAAAATTATTGTAATATTGTTATTACCAGTAGTAAAATTACCTAAATACTTACTAGGAATATTATAAATACTAGCATTTAAATAACCTGTTTTATTTGAATAATATCCTGAATAATTTTTATTTATGTATAAAGTAAAGTTATTACCTTGATTTAATTCAAGATAAGCAGAAGTAACATTTTTTATTTTAGGTAAAATTAATAATGAGCTAATATTACCATCTCCAATATATCCTCCATAATAAATATAACTAGTAGTGGCTAATTCATTTATCCCAGTTAAAAAAGCTCTTGAGGATTTACCGTAAGTTGTATTTCCTAATTGAAAACCAGAAACTAATTGTCTAGAAGCTACTAGGTTAGTTATATTTTTTTGTGTAACGTTTCTCTCAAATAAAACTAGATTTACTCCTGGATTGTTTGTTGCGATATAAATACCATAACTTAATTGTTCAGGTACTAAATTGTAAGTTACATTTTGAATTATATTTCTAGCTTCTGTACCATTTCCAAGAGCCCAAAATTCTGTTACTTGTTCAATTATACTATAATCAGTATTTGTTATAGTACCATTAGCAACTAATTCTTTTATATATAAATTATTAGAATCCTTTATTTTTGTATTAGCCAATAATTTTACTAAATCCTCTGAAATAAATTTTAAATTCTCTGTACTTGGTTTTTGTAAATAAAACTTTGGAATTAATAATAATAACAAAATAATAACAATAGCACCAACAATAGCATCAATACCAAAATAAAATGCTCTTTTTTTAATCATCTTAAATTTTTATAGTTCTCCTATAATTGAACCTTATGTAAAAATATAAACCTACTAAAACAATAACTAGTCCTGTAATAGTTAAAAATGACTTTCCTTTAAAACCAGGTAAACATCTTTTAGCTATACAACTATTACTCAAACACTCATATTTATCTGTACATGAACTTAAACTATCTTTTCTTACCACAAAATTAGAACCATCACAATATTTATCATTATCAATATAACCTTTACCTATACATTGTGCATTTAAAATACATCCTTCTTGTGTAGTATTAACACAATTTCTATCTTGGCATTTATCTAAAGTACATGGATTATTATCATTGCATTCACTATCAACTAAACATTTACCAAAACTGGTTAATTTATCACATGTAATATTTCTCTCATAAATACATTGATAGTTCAAACATTTTGCAGTTTCACAAGTATCATTAGCATTTACCGGACACTCTTCATTTCTAAAACAAAGTTTCTTTACAGTATCATTAAATTGGCAAAAATTATCTATACATACTTTATTATCACCAAAACATCCACAATCTTTACAGCAACTAATTGGTTCTGATCCTTGTACACAAACACCATCCCCACACTGAAAATAAACAGTAAGATTAACTATAGCTGCCCTATAATCAATATAATCATAAACTTGTGAAGTTACTATATACATACCATTTATGTTACCTCTTTTTGGAACTATTCCTTGAATATGATCTACATCAACAATTAAAGAACCATCAGGATGTACATTAATTAAAGTTATTTTTTTACCCCCCAATTCATAAACTTCATTTACTCTTAAATAAACATCATTAGCAGTAATAGCACCATAAACACTAACTAAAGATACTAGAAATAATATATAGTATAGTAAACTAAATTTCACCACTTTTTTCATATTTTAAGAGTATTTTAATTAATATATAAACATTACGAATTAATTGAAGTAAACAAAAGCTTTATATATTTTTCTAACTATAAAATAATAACATAAAATCACCACTTAATTAACAAGGGGGTTCAGAAATGAAAAAATCAAAATTAATATTAGCTTTATTAACTTTAATTAGTTTACTTATTGTAATAACAAGTGCATTTGCAGCTGATTTAACAGTTTCAAATCAAATTGGTAATATTGTAACTAATGTAAATCCTGGTAGCTCTGTAACAGGTACTTTTGATATAAAAAATAATGATGCTACTACTTCCTTAACAAATATAAATTTTATTTTAAGTTTAACTTCTGGAAGTAATAATATTCCACAATCTTCAATAATTTTTAATCCAAATAACTTTAACTTAGTTGCTAATGAAACAAAAACAGTTACATTTACTATTAATACAAACCAATTCCAATTACCAGGAACATATACAGGTAATTTAGCCATAGATTATAGAAAAGATAACATTGCCCAACCAAGATTATTAAACCAATTAGCATTTAGTCTTGACATTATATCAAAAACAGAATTAAAGGTAGATTCTACAATAACAGTAAATGCTCGTCTAGATGCAACAACTACTAAAACATTTACTATACAAAATACTGGTAATGTTGCCTTAACTAGTCTTAATTTAGCAACTCCAAATACAATTACTGATAACGATAATGATGTAACAACAGTAAGTTTAGATAAAATTACAATCAATTTAAATCCAGGAGTTATAGAAACAATAACTATTTCTGCAGATGTTTCACAAGATATGGATATAAGAAATTACGTGAGTAATCTAACTATTTCAAATCTCCTTGTAACTAAAACTTCTACTTTAAACATTGATGTCAAACCAGAAATATGTAGCGAAGGTCCTAGAGGAAGTGCACTTGATATTAGAAGTGTTGATAGTCCTGATGATAGTGAAGAATTTGCTCCAGGTGAAAATATTCCTATAGAAGTTAGGGTGGATAATGATGGTAATGACAATCTTGATGTAGAAGTAGAAGCAATATTATACGATAAAGAAAAGAATAGAGAACTAGAAAGTGAAAGAGATACAAAAAGAATAAGAGATGGTGAAGATGAAAGATTTGAATTTGATTTAAAAGTTCCTACAGACATAGATGAAAGTAATTCAAGATATGCAGTTTTAATTAAGGCTTCTGATGATGGTAATGAAGAAGACGAATGTGTAGAAAAAATTATTGATATAGAAATAGTACGTGAAGACGATGCTGTTATAATAAATAGAGCAACATTCACACCATCAATTGCAAGTTGCGGTGATTCTGTAACATTAATAGCAGAAGTTGAGAACGTAGGTAGTGACGATCAAGAAAGTGTAAGAATAGAATTATTTATTGATGAATTAGGAATAAGTAAATTTTCAGACACATTTAGATTAAATGATTTTGATAGTGATGATAAAGAAGCATTAAGAAGTATAACATTTAAGATTCCAGAAGATGCAGATGAAAAAACATATCAGGGAAGAGTTGCAGTAACATTTAGAGGCGGACCAGAAGAACTTCCTATAAGTTTAGACGTAACTGATTGTGAAGTTACATTACCTACTGAACAATTATTATTTAATTTATTACAATCAAGTTATAGTATTAAACAAGGAGATTCATTCAGAGTTCAAGTATTAATACAAAACTTTGAAGATATCTCTAAAGTATTAACACTAGAAGCTATTCCAAGTGGTAACTGGGCACAAACAGTAACTCAAACAGTAGCTTTATTGCCTAATGACGAAAAAACAGTAAGTCTAGAAATACAAGCACCAAGTGATGCAGAAACTGGAACAAAAACATTAAGTTTAAACCTTAAATCAGGTTCTCAATTATTAGATTCAAAAACAGTTACAGTTGAAGTAGGATCAAAAAGTGGTGGAACATTTATACCTCCAACTACAGGATTTACAACTTTATTTGGTGGAAAACAAGGAACTGTATTGTTCATATTAGCTGATATAGTACTAGTTATATTGGCAATATATTTCTTGATATTATTGTTTAGAAAGAAGAAATAATTATTTTTTATTTTTATTTTTATTTTTATAATTGATATAATTTATAAAAAATTCTTATCGTATTTTGCTCTTAATAAGTATCAATTCTCATAATGAATGGGCCCGGAGGGATTCGAACCCCCGACCTTCACGGTGTAAACGTGATGTCATTTATGGATTTCTTATACTAATAAGAAGTTAACCACTAGACCACAGGCCCGTAATAAGGTAAATTAATTGATTTAAGACTATTTATATTACTTAAAAAAGTTTCTGTTTCAAATCTATCCCACATACGTCCAGAAGTAATAAACTCTTTAAATTTAGAAATGTGCTTTATATTAGAACTACCTACTGTTTTAAAGTAAATGTGTGCTTTTTCTTTACCATAAATGTTTATTCCTTTATTATAGTGCCCAGCTTGAATATTTAACGAATCAAAAGCATTTATTAGGGATTTTAATAAAGATTTTGATAAAACAGAAATGCTAATCATTACTTTTGTATGAGGATGTCTACATATAGTTCCATCTGTGTCAGCTAATCCTCTAATACAAGAGCTAATCAATTCTTTGTTATTAAAAAATTTATTTGGAATCTTCAGATTACCAGAAATTTTCTTACCCCTTGGAAAACCTAAGTTAATTAAGAATTTTGATATTTTCTTACTATACAAAACACATCTTATAGCATTATATCTTTTAGAGATATATATCTTAGGTTTAATATTAAATAGACTGTAAGCTAATTTTGCAACATAATCCTTAAGATAAGACTCATCAGTCGTCCTGTTACAGGTTATACATAAACCAGAAAGATTAGAGTAGATACAACCATCACCTAACATTATTCCATAAAATTCAGCAAAATTCTTAGAGTTGATATCTGGTAATTTGATTTTATGTTCGATTCTAGATTTATTTCCTATTCTTTGTCCCCAAAACGGATCTAGTAGTCTTATCTTATTCTCTCTTTTAAGAGTTTTATAATTTAAGTTTGGGTGATGCTTTAACAATTTCTTAAATAAAGATAAAGGAACAGTGTTTCCTTTTTTAATCCAATCATTTCTAATTGAACGTTCAGGGATCTTAAGAATTTTAGAGAGATCGTTCCATTTAAAATTATTATAATTTTTTATATCAGTTAAAACTTGTCTTAATAATAACTTATCTATTCTTACTCTTTTCTCAATAAACCTAAATTTATACATATACACTATACAAGACATTTTACATATAAAAAAGTTTCTATATTAATTTAGAAAATTATATAAACAGGAAAAATTACATCTAATCTCATTAAAATAAGGGGGTGAAAAATGGCGATAAATTATTTAGCAGTATTAGTAGCAGCAATAGCAAGTATGTTAGTAGGGATGGCATGGTATTCTAAATCATTATTTGGTAAAACATGGATGGCACTAACTAAAATGACAGACCAAGACATGCAAAAAGCTAAATCCAAAGGAATGTCTAAATTATACATTGCAGCATTTATAGCAGCATTGGTAATGAGTTATGTTTTAGCTATGTTTGTTGATTTATTTGGAGCAGCAACATTTAGTCAAGCATTGCAGGTAGGATTTTGGATATGGCTAGGATTTATAGCAACAGTAATGCTAAACTCTGTTTTATGGGGTGGTCAACCTGTAAAATTGTATATGATTAATATTGGAAATTTATTAGTTTCATTACTTGTTATGTCTGTAATACTAACTTTATGGGTTTAGTTATTTAAGAATTATTATATTTCCCCTACCTTTTTTTATTTTTTTTATTTTACCTTCATGTTCTAATTCAGCTATCATTAAACTTACCTTAGCTTCACTCAACTGTAATTCTTTTCTAAGGTTTTTTTGATTTATTCTTCCATCCTCTCTTTTTAAAATTTCTATAACTTTATTTAAATCAGTTTTCTCTTCAATATTATAAATTTTTTCTTCTACTTTATCTTTTTTATCACCCAAAAATTTTAATTTCCAAACTAAAAATGAGATTATTATTAAGAATATAACAATCAAAATAATGAATCCTATACTTAATCTTTTACTTTCATCAAATAAACCATTTTCTATATTTACTCCTTCAAATTCCTCGTTTACAAATTCAGGAAATAAAACAAGATCAATCAAATAATTTCCTTCTTGTGTTATAGATATATTTTGTGTTAATGAAGACTCTACTTTATTATTCTTATAATATTTAGCTGTTAATACATAATTTCCTGGGTTTAAATCAAAACTATAACTAAAATTCTTTACTATAAAGGATTGTTCTGGTTTAGTATTTATTTCTATAACAACATTATTTAATGGGTTTAAATTGAAATCATATACTTTACCATAAATAGTTGCCCCATCTACATTATTTATGAAAAATAAAAATATTAAAATTAAAATCACTTTTTTCATGTTCTATATGAGTAAAAACTAATTTAAAAAGATTTCTAAACAAAAATAAAGCATTTTTAGCCTTATTTTTACTTAATAAAGTTTCGTAAAGCTTTATTATTAATGTTTTAGAAAGTATCTTTATAAATAATCTAAACTACTATACTTAGTAATAATTAGAACTTTGGAGGTCAAAATGAAAAAAATATTCGCAATTTTAATAATGCTTGTATTCATAGCAAGCACATTTGGAATTATATCATACGCACATGAAGATGATGAAGATGATATAAGAGAAAAAATGATGGAAAATAGAATGTTGATCAAGATAAATGATAAATATGAAGATGAGGATGATTTTGATGAAGATAAAAGAGAACTAAGACAAGAAAAAATAGAAAAAATAAAATTAGAGAGCGATGCTAATAAAAATAGAATTAAAAATATAAAACTAGAATTCGAAGATTCTAAACTAAAATTCAAAAATACAAGAGAGAAACTAATTCAATGTAGAAGTAAAAGAAGTGATTTCTGTAAAAATATTAATCAAGAATCAATAGCAGATGCTAGAACTTTCTTAATTAAAGCTTCTGAATTAATTATAGAAGAACTTAAAAAAATAAGATTAAGCATAGAAAGTTCCACAGATTTAACAGATGAGGAAGTAAAAGAGTCTCTTGAAGAAATAGATGAAACAATAAAAGAAATAGAAGAGATTAAATTAAGATTAGAAAGTACTCAATCAAGAGAAGAAGTAATTAAAGCATCTAAAGATCTTAAAGAAGCTTTAGAAGATACTAAAATTAAAGTAAAGATTCATGTAGAAAAACAAAGACATGCTAGAGTTGGGGTTATTATAGAAAGAGCTGAGCATCTTGAACTAAAATTAAATAAAATTCTAAGTAAATTTAGTGAGCAAAACAACACTAATACATCTGAGCTACAAAGCTTAATAGATCAATTCCATAGTAAAATAGATCAAGCCCGTGACAAATATTACAAAGCACAAGATTTATTTGATCAAGCTAAAGAAATTAGGGCAAATGCAACTAAAGAGGATAAAAAACAAGCTCATGAATTAGTACGAGAAGCTCATCAAAATCTTATAGAAGGTCAAAAATTACTACAAGACGCACACAAAATACTACAACAAATATTTAGGATTGTAAAGGGTATTAATCCTAAAGAATTAGATGATGATAAAGAAGAAGATTGCTGGCAAGACCGTCCTAGTTACATAGCTGGAAAAGACCTTGGATTCTTTATATGGCAATCTAATTGCGATGATGCAACTTGGGTCATTGAATGGAGTGGTGATCAAAAAAATAGTAATGTAACCAATGCAACAATGCACTCAATAAATGGAACAATAATGGTATCAAATGGAACATTATTTAAAGTACGTTCAAAATTATTTGGAAGTAGAGATAAATTTGAATTACTTGATAATGGAACAAAAATAACATTCACAGCAAAAGTAGGTCCTCACTTCGATGGTCTAAGTTTTAAATCAAGTGCAGAAAAATTAACATTTGACTTGTACTTAGACAATGAACATAAAACAGAATTTGTATTCATAGGCAAGAATGTTACTCACCCATCAAGCATCCCCTTCGAACTTACTGGGCAAGTAGCTGAGCCTTAATTTTTTATTTTTTTACAAAAAGTTTATATAGAAGAGAAATAAAATAAATAAATGAAAAAAGGTAAAAAATGAATACAAGAATAATATTAATGATATTAGCAATAACATTAATTGTAATATCAGGATGTTCTAAACAACCTTCTGACACTACTAAAAAAACTACTGAAATAACAGCAGAAACTGGATTAGACACCAATTTTAATGATATAGATGACATTAATACTTCTACTCTAGATGATATAGAAATTATTGTAGACGAAAACACAATATAAAACAAAAACTTTATAAATATATTTTTTTATATAACTAAAATGACTTTTTTTAATAAAATAAAGGGATTTTTTAAGAAGAAAGAAGAAACAGAAGAAAGTGATTATGTAGAAGTAAAAGAAAAAATAGAAACAGTAACTGAAACCACCCCACAAGTAACTCCAGAAGTTAAAGTAGAACGTAAAAATGTTAAGTCTAATGAAGAAATAGAAAGAGAGTTAAGAGAATTCTATAAGAATAGGAAAGAGCGTAACCAATTTAGATGAAATACATTATATTTTTGAATAAATTTGATCTCAATATTAAAAAATTTCAAGATAAAATTATAGCTATAGACAATTCAGCTAAATTCTATAATGATAATGGTCTAATTTTAGAAACTAATTTATCTTTAAATAAACTTTCAGATCGAGAAGAAATAAATAAGATAATTGAATTATATACTGAATGGATTGAATTAGTTTCATTCACAAAACTTAAAGAAGATATATTAAAGACATTTAAAAAATCTAAAATAAATGGAACTTATAGTGTAAAAACTAATTTTATTTCTCCAATTCCAATTTCAGCAAGTTCTATCTATAAAAAATTTAATTCGGTTTTAAAAAATAATATAAAGTATTCAGAAAGTCCTGATTATACATTTTACATAGAATTTATAAAGAAAAATAATAAAAAATATTATAGAATAGGAATTATAAAAAATACTAAAATAATGACATACCAATTAAATAATATAACAATAGTTCTAGAAAATCCTACAACAATAGAAGAAATTTCAGATTTTTTAAGTTTAAGCTATATATTTAAATTACCTTTAATATTAATGACAAAGAATAATGATTTAGTAAATAAAGCTAAAAAACTAACTAAAAATGTTCCGTATGAAAAATTAAATTTAAAATTAACTTATGATTTACCTAAGGATTGTATTAAATTAGGTTTTTCTAAGCATAGTAAAGATAATGAATTAAAATTAAAAGAAATTTATTTAAAAAATAAAAACAAAAAATTACTTTTAATATTTGGTAATGAAAAATATGGATTAAGTCAAGAACTAAGAGATAAACTTGATTATAGTTTTCATTTAACTCCTGAATTTAAAAAGCCATTAAAAGCATCTCAAGCACTAAGTTATGTTATAGGAATATTTACTTCTTCAATAATTTCATAAAAGCATCTGGATTTCTAGGAGTAATTATATAATTATTATCATCTTTTATTAGTATAGAATCATAAAAATTAGTTATGGCTAAAAAACATCTTCCAACATCTTTAATATTGTAATAACCAGTGTAGAAACTACTCCCTACAAATTTTAAGAATGAAGGGACTTCTACTTTTTCTATATGTTTTATTTTACTTAATTTTATTCTTTTTATTCCATACAATGAATGTATTTCTAAAATTCCGTTGTTTATTATATATCTTGTATTAAAAATCCAAATTATATGATAAGAAATAGTTACTAATATTATAAATAAGATTATTTTACTTATCAATAGACTTATTTGAGTCCACAGAATAAATAAAATGATTAGTATAAAGAAATAAAAACTGGCAATATACAATGATATTTTAGGTTTATTAATATGAATTACCATCTTTTTTATTAATGAGTAATTTCCATATTTAAAAAGTTAACTATTTGGCATAGTAAGTTTTATATAGTAGATTTTTGTAATTAAATTAAAAGAGGTAAAATGGCAGTTCAAGTAAAAGAGATCCAAACAAAAGTTCTTAAAGGTCTAGATAAACAAATAAATGAATTCTTTGAAGATAATAAAATCACTAGGGATAAATTAATAGATATGAAATATTCTGGTGTTATTACTGGTACAATGGTTTTGATAATATGGGATGATGGTAAACCATATAAAGAAAGAGTACCTAAACGAGAATCTGCAATAAGTAAAATATTAAAAGCCTTAGGATTAAAAAAATAAATCAACAACCACTTAGTTCTTTAAGTTTGTCTAAACTTTGAGTTCCTGTGTATTTCTGTCCATTAATTAACCATGTAGGATATACTTGAATTCCAGCATCTCGACATGCTTGATTAATAGGCCCCCCTAAAGGCCCACACTCTACATAATTAACATATTTCATGGAACCTCCAAACAATTTTTTTTGGTTTGTGCAATGAGAACATTCAAATGATCCATAAAAAATTATACCTTTATCTGATAAACATTGTGCTAAAGAATCTTGACTAACAGCTGCTCCAGTAATTTCTATTTTATTTGGTTTGTATGTAAGACTAATAATTAATCCTGCTACTAATACTGCTCCAAAAAATGATAATGCTATAAAAGTTTTTTTAGCCATTTTAATTTTATTTTAATTATAGAATAATATTTATAAAACTATCTAATAATTAAATTTAGGAAATACATGATTCACGAAACATAAAGCAACTATCGCAGTTCCGTATTTTTTCTTAGGAATAAAACTTTTAGTGTGCATTTCTATATCCCTTAATTCAAATTTCTTTTTATAACCATTAGTATAAAGCTCTTGTAAATTTTTTCTTAATATTTCTTTTGCTTCATCTTCAGTCTCATTACCATTGTATTCACAAACAAATCCACCGTGTTTTTGTCCTGTTTCTCTATCATATAATTTTCCCATAATTATTCCTGCTGTTACTCTAATTCCTTTAGTAGAATTTGCACATGCCATTATAGTTTCCATTACCGAACCATGAACTAAATTATTTGGTTTTTCAATTTGATTTGCTATTGCTGGTAACGTTGAAGAGTAAACCATAATATTATATGGTTCTATCCCAGCTTCTCTTAAAGCTAAATGATAACTTCCTGCATGAACTGCTAAATCACTCTCTCCAATACCAGAAGTCATAAAAAAATCTTTAGGAATTCTATTTGCTAATATCATAAAATTATCAGAATTTTCTTTTATAATTTGTTTTTGAATTGTTCTTGCCACTTAAACCTCTTTTAATTTAATATTTTAAAAAAACCATAGAATTCTCTCTATCTTTATTGTTTAGTACAATAAAACTATTTTTTTTATGAATATTTAATGAAGGACGACTACACCATAAAAAATTTACAATCCAGTGATTATCGTCGGAAATTTTTAGTGAATTTTTATCGGTCATCTGAGTAAAATTTTCTATTTAAAAAATATGTAAACTTATTTATAAACTTTTCGAATTTTTTTTATATATGTTATATAATACTATTGCGCTTAAGATTATTGTTGGTAAAATTATTAACTGAGATAAATTTAAATTCCAGAAAATTATTTTTGTATCTTTTAAAAATTCTATGAAGAACCTAATTATTGAATACATTAAAAGAAATGACCAAAATAAAAATCCTCTAGGTAAATCTTTAATTTTATTTAATTTAAGTAAAATAAAAAATACAATTAAATTCTTTAAAGATGAATAAATTTGTGTTGGATGTCTTTTTCCCTCTACTCCATTAAATGTAATACCCCAAGGTAAATTTGTATATCTTCCATATAATTCTTGATTCAAAAAATTTCCTATTCTTCCTAAAAATAATCCAAATGCTAAAGGTATAGCCAAAATATCCGCTAAAGTATAAAAATGAATATTTCTTTTCTTACAAAAAATTAAAGTTGCAATTACTGCTCCAATAATCCCTCCATGTATAGACATTCCTCCATGCCAAACTGCAATAATTTCGGAAGGATTTGCAAAATAATAACTAGGCTCGTAAACTAGAACTTCAAATAATCTTGCTCCAATAACAGAAGCAGGTATTAAATAAACCATTAAATCATAAATTATTTCAGGATTTATTCCTTTACTCTTTGCTATTTTAGCTGCAATATAAATTCCAATTAAAAAACCTAGAGCAAAAATTATTCCGTACCATCTAATTTCTAAACTTCCTATTGTAAATGCAATTGGGTCTACCATTAAGGTTAAGAAAAAGTATTAGTATTAAAAACTTATGTTTAATTTTTAAGTTATTATTTTATCATTATTATTAAAATGTTTTTTAATTTTATCTATTTCTTTTTGATTTAAATCTTGATAATCTTTTTTATTTTTGTATAAATCACTTCTACTATAACTAAGTTTTATTTTTTTATCTTCCCTAATAGCAGTAAGCATAGGCAAAAGCCTAAATAATAAATCTAAGGATACATCTTCAAGTTTAATATCATTATCATCAGTAATAAGATAAGGATGAGTTAAATTATTTTCATCTTCCTTTTTGAATATATAAATTTCTACTATGTTTTCTAAATTCATATATACTAATCAAAAAGAAAAATATTTAAATTTATTCTTCTTTATCAAATTCATCCATCATTTTCTCACATTGTTCATGCATCTCTTTAAAGTCTTCATCATCCATGTTTTCCATCATTTGGTGCATTCTCTCATGCATTTGGTCATGATCTCCATTACTATTCATCATCCCCATCATTCCATTCATCATTCCCATGCCTCTAAAGTCATCATTGCTATTATCAGATCCCATCATACCTCTAAATCCCTGTTTTGAGATATTGTCTGCAGTTACTATGCCTATAATTGCTACAGTAGCTATGAATAATCCGATTAATATTTTAGTTGAGTTTTTCATTTTAAACCTCCTAAAATTAGTAATTATAATTACTATATAATCATTGTTTCTTAGACCGTTCAGAACGTTGTAAAAATACTTTATAAGTTTTACCTTCTCTCTGTCTTTGTATTAATCCAACTCTATCTAAATTACCTAAAATAGCAGAAACTTTAGCTTTACTCCAATTTAACCTAAATCTTAAAGAATCTTGTGTTATCTCCCCAGCTTTTTGAATTTCATTTATAACTAATCTTTCATCTTTACTCAAAACTTTTTTTACTATTTCAATTTCTTCATGTTTTTTCTCTTTTATAAAATAATAAACCAAAAAACCTATTATAATAGCTAAGAATATAACTAATAAATTTAAGATTGTATTTTGTTGTGAAGCAAAACCCATCATAGACATATGCCCATCACTTGGAGTGAACAACGGTCTTAATATTAAATACAATAACAAATAAGAACCTATAACAATTAAAATAATTACAAATATTTTTTGAGCATTATCTAACTTCATTTTGTATTTTCCCACTATAAAAATTATTTATATTCTCTATAGTAGTATCTAAAATTCTTTGTAATGCTTCTGTACTATTAAATGCATTGTGTGGTGTGATTAAAACATTTTCTTTTTGTAATAAAATATGGCTTTCTAGCATTTTCTTCATTTGCTCTTGATCAAAATTTTTGCTTAATAATTGTTTTTCTTCTAAAATATCTTTTTCTCCTTCTAAAACATCTAATCCAGCATAACCTATTATTCCTGAATCTAAAGCTTGAACTAATGCATCTGTATCTATAATAGCTCCTCTTGCAGTATTAATCAAGATTACACCTTTCTTCATTAAACTAAAACTTTCTTTATTTATCATGTGATGTGTTTCTTTATTATAAGGAACATGTAAAGTTATTATGTCTGATTTACTTAATAAATCTTTTAATTCTAAATATTTAAAATCTAATTTTTTAGCTAGATCTTCATTTCTAAACTTATCATAAGCAATAACATTCATCTCAAAACCTTTAGCCATTCTTATTACATGTATTCCTATATGCCCAGTTCCTACTATTCCTATAATTTTTCCTTTTAAATCAAAACCTCTTAAACCTTCTAAATTAAAACTACCTTTACTAGTTCTTTCATATGATTTTGTTATTTTTCTTGAAATAGCTAGCAATAAAGCAAAAGTATGCTCTGCTACTGTATTTTCTCCATAATAAGGAACATTACAAACTTTTATGTTTCTTTTTTTACATTCCTCAATATTAATATGATCAAAACCAGTACTCATAGTTATAACTAATTTTAATTTGGGTAATTTATCTAGAATTTCCTTATTTACAAAAGAATAAATAAAAACTCCTAAAATTTCTACATCTTGAATTTGTTTTAAATCAACATCTGAAATTTTCTCTTTATAAAATTTAAAATTAAATTTTATTAATCTTTGTTTTATGTATTCTGTTTCCCAATCTTCTATTTCAAAGAATGCTCCTCTTTTTTTCTCTAGTCCAAACATATTGATTAAAATCAAGAATTACTAATTTAAATATCTTTTTATAAGAATTAACAATTGTTATTTGTTTAATACATTAAATTCTAAAATTATAACTCTTCATTGTTAAACTATTACCAACAACGAAAACAGAACTAAAAGCCATAGCAGCTCCCGCAATTATAGGATTTAGTAACAATCCTGTGAATGGATATAACAAACCAGCTGCAATAGGAATTCCAGCTACATTATAGAAAAAAGCCCAGAATAAATTTTGTTTTATTTTCTTTAATGTATACTTACTTAAATCAATTGCTTTTACTACATCTCTCAAATCATTTTTAATTAAAACTATAGAACCGGTTTCAAGAGCAACATCTGTACCTGAACCAATAGCAATGCCCAAATCAGCTTGTGCTAAAGCAGGAGCATCATTTACACCATCTCCAATCATAGCAACGATTTTACCTTGTTTTTGTAATTCTTTAACTTTATCCGCTTTTTCACTTGGCAAAACTTCAGATAAAATATTTTTTATACCTAATTTACTTGCTATTGCCTTTGCAGTTCTTTCATTGTCTCCAGTAATCATATAAATTTCCTTATTTAATTTTTTTAGTTCATTTATAGCATCTAAAGAATTTTCCTTTAAAGTATCTGCTATTGCAATTAAACCAATTATTTTTTTATCGTAAGCAACAATTACTACTGTTTTTCCTTCATTCTCTAATTTTTGTATTTCATTTTCATAATCAAAATTAATTTTATTTTCTGTAATCAGTTTTCTACTTCCAACAAAAATAGTTTTACTTTTGAAACTAGCAACTATGCCTTTACCTTCATAATTCTTAAATGATGTAGAATCACTAATTTTAATATTTAGTTTTTTAGCTTCATTTACTACAGCTTCTGCTAAAGGATGTTCACTATTTTTTTCTGCTATTGCTGCAGTACTTAAAATATCTTTTTTATCAAAATTAAATCCAATTACATCTGTAATTTCTGGTTTACCTTTAGTTAAAGTTCCTGTCTTATCAAAAATAAAAGTTGTAACTTTATTTGCTATTTCTAAAGCTTCTCCATTTTTAATTAAAATTCCTTGTTCAGCTCCTTTACCGCTACCTACAATCATGGCTGTAGGCGTAGCTAATCCTAAAGCACAAGGGCAAGCAATAATTAAAACGGCTATAAAAATAGATAAACCAAAAACAAACGGCTCGTTAATTAAAATATACCATATAATAAATGATAATATAGCAATACTTATAACAATAGGAACAAAATAACTGGAAACTTTATCAGCTAATCTTTGAATAGGAGCTTTGCTTGTTTGTGCTTCCTCAACTAACTTAATAATTTGGTTCAATAAAGAATCTTTACCAATTTTAGTTGTTTTAATTTTTAAGAAACCATTTTTATTTATTGTTGCTCCTATTACATCATCATTAATTTTTTTCTCAACTGGCATAGACTCTCCTGTAATCATTGATTCATCTACACTACTAGAACCAAAAATAACTATACCATCAACAGGAATTTTTTGTCCTGGTTTAACTAAAACAATATCATTAATTTTAACATCCTCAATAGGAATTTCAATTTCTTTTTTATTTCTAATTACAATAGCAGTTTTAGCTCTTAATCCAATTAACTTTTTTATTGCTTCTGAAGTTTTACCTCTCATTAAAGCTTCTAAATACTTACCTAAAATAATAAAAGTAATAATTATGGCAGCCGTATCAAAATAAGTGTTCATACCAAAAACAGAAGGGGATAAAACTACAAGTAAGCTATAAATGTAAGCAGCACTTGTACCTATTGCAATTAAAGAATCCATATTTGCTGTTTTATTCTTTAAAGCTATCCAAAATCCTTTATAGAATCTTCTTGCTATTATTAATTGTATAGGACTAGCTAAAATTAATAAAATAATGTTTGTTATTTCACTACTAAAAATTATTATTCTGAACCAATTAGGAAACGATAAAATAAATATAGGCAAGGATAAAAATAAACTTATTAGAAATTCTATTTTTAATTTTTTAATTTCTCTTTGTCTAGCTTCTTTTTCTCTATCTATTAAATTTTCTACAGGCTCATAACCAGAATTTTTTATTACTTTTTTAATATCATTTAAATTAACTTTATTTGGATCAAAAGTAATTATAGCTCTTTCATTTACATATAATTCTTTATTTATTATTCCTTTTAAAGTCTTTAATGCATTACCTACTGTACCAACGCAGTGCGGATTATCCATTCCTATAATTTTTAATTCAATTTTTTCCATGATAAAACTAAAAATGTTTTATATTATTTATAAACATAACTAAGCACTAAAAGTAAATGTAAATATGGAAAATCCTTCTTCTTTAGTATTTAATCTTAAAGTAGCTCTTTTGTAAGGATTATTTTTTACTACATTATATAATCTAGGTTCTTTAACTAGAATATAACTTTGATTATTTTTTATTACTACATCATCACCAGCTTCATTTTTATTAATGAATTTATCATCTATGTAAACATATAACTTAATTTCTTTTTCAGAACTTGCTACAATATTAACTGAAGTTGCTATAAAATTCAATATTACATTTCCATCTTCATTGCCAATATGTTTTAAATTATCTGCATCATTGTACCAAGATCCAGTCATGTAAATATAATCTTCTTTTATACTTGAAGGATAGCTATAATTTACAGTTTGCTTTGCCTTAAAACCTTCTTTACTTCCAAAGTTTCCTCTTGAATAGCCATAACCAAAATATAGCTCAGGAGTAATAGGTAAAAATTTCCTTTCTTCTTCTTGAGTTAAATTCATATCAATTTTCTTACCAGTTTCAGCCAATAATTTTTGTATTACTTGTTCTGTTTCTTCATAACCTCCTTCTCCAATATGATCATATCTTATATTACCATCTTTATCCACTAAATATTTATGGGGCCAGTAATGATTGTTATAAGCACGCCACATATCATAATTATTATCCATAGCAATAGGCCATTTTAAATCAAATCTTTCAGCAGCTTTTTCTATATTAGTTCTTTCTCTCTCAAATTTAAATTCAGGACTATGTATTCCAATTATAACTAATCCCTTATCCTTATATTTTTCATGCCAATCTCTTAAATAAGGAAAAGTTCTTATGCAATTTATGCAACTATAAGTCCAAAAATCTATTAATACAACCTTACCTCTTAATTCTTTCATAGTTAATGGTTTTGAATTAATCCATCCTTCTACGCCTTGAAATTCAGGTGCTTTCATTTCATTATCACTCTCCTCAACTTTTATTTTAGGTTTTTGTAAGATAAGTATAGATATTACTATTATTCCTATAACTCCAATTAAAATTGCTCTTTTGTATTCATTTTTCATATTACTAAGCTAATTAATCTTTGTAAATTTTGAGTGTAAACAGCTATACCCAATATTATTAGTAAAATACCTGCTACTATATTTACTACATTATAAAATTTATTATTTAAATGTTGAATCCATTTTGCAGTTGCACTTGTAAATAATCCTACTACTAAAAATGGAATTGCTAATCCTAATGAATAAATAGCTAATAAATAAGTTGCTTGAGCTACTTGCATTGAAGTTCCAGCTAAAACTAAAATACTTGCTAAAATAGGACTTACACAAGGAGCCCATCCTATTCCAAATGATATTCCTAATAAAATTGATCCTAAATTACTTGTTTTTACTTTTCCTATTTTTAGTCTATGCTCAGAACTTAAAAAAGGGATATTAATTAATTTTAAAGTATGTAATCCAAATATTATAATTATTATCCCTCCTATTCTTGCTAACCATAATTGAAAACTAGGATTTTTACTTAAATAACCAAATAATGCTCCTAATAAAATAAAGATTATTGAAAAACCTATTACAAAAAATAATGCATTTATGAATACTTTTTTCTGCAAGAATCTTTTTTTCTCTAGTTGATCTAAAGTAGTCCCAGATAAATGACTTAGATAAGCTGGTATTATTGGAACAATGCATGGACTAAAAAAACTAATTAACCCTCCTACAAATGCTATTCCTAAAGTTACTGATTCTACCATAGTGTTAATTTATATTGATTTAACCTTTACATTTATCGTAAAGCTTAAACAGAACTCATATTTAATACTTTTTATTTATATTTCTTATAAAAATTATTTATTGCCCTAATTTGTTCTCTGTTTGGATATATTCTTCGTTTTTTTCTTATGAATTTCCATGCTTCATTTGGTTTCATTCCTGATAAAACTAAATATGCAGCTAATAAAGTAGGACTTCTACCATGACCATATTTACAATGTACATAAACTTTTACTTTTTTCTCAACTAAATTCTTTATGAAATTAGCTCCTATATATAATTTATCTAAAGAAGGAGCAGTTTTATCTTTAGTTGGTAACCATAAATAATATTCAGCTCCAAAAGGACTATCTAAATGAGTAACTTCCATATTAACATCTGCTTTAATGTGTTTACTCAATAAACTTTTTCTAAAATGTCCTTCACAACATAAATGTGTGCCTAAATAAATATATTCAGTAATCTTATTAAAATTAAATCCATGTCCATCATTATGTTTTTTCATCGTATAAAATTCTCTAGTTCTTTTATAGCTTTTTTAGGATTAGAATTATGAAATATGTAACTTCCAGAAATAAACATATTTGCTCCTGCTTTGTATGCTTTATTTATAGTCTTTTCATTTATGCCACCATCAACTTCTATGTCTAAATTTTTCTTCCATTTTCTTAATTTTTTTACTTTATTCATAGTAAAAAGTAAAAATTTTCTTCCGTAAAATCCAGGATATACAGTCATAATTAATACTTTATCAACTTTATTTAAATAAGGTTTTATTTTTTCTACTTTAGTTTTAGGACTAATTGCTATACCAACTTTAAATTTATTTTTTCTAAGTAATTTTATCATATAATTTACATCTTTACAAGCTTCTATATGAAATATTACTAGTCTGAATTTATTTTTTAATTTATCTACATAATTCCAAGGTTCTTTTACCAATAAATGAGCCTCAAAATTTCCATTTAATTTAGGGATTTTATTTACATCTAAAGTTTTATTATTTACAAACTTACCATCCATAATATCAACTTGAACTAATTTAATACCATTTACTTTTCTTGCTTTATTTCTAAAATCTTTTACACTTTTAGAAATTATTGCAGGTATTATTTGAACTTTCATATTAATTCTCTTATTTTTTTAATTATAGCATTGCTTGAAATTTCCTCATACTCAAATAATTCTTTAGGAGTTCCGCTTTTAGGAATTTTATTTACATATAAACTATAAATTTTTGCATTTACATTAAAAAGTTCGCTGCTTACAGCTTCTCCTATCCCCCCCTCTTTATAATGGTCTTCTACAGTAATAATTACCTTAGTTTCATTAGCTGCCTTAATCAAATTATTTCTATCAAGTGGTTTAATACTATAAAGATCAATTACCCTTACAAAAATTCCTTCAGTTTTTAATTTCTCATAAGCTTCAAGTGCCTCAAAAACAGTAATTCCAGCAGTAACTATAGTAAATTTATCATTATTACTTTCTCTTAAAACTTTACTACCTCCAATAAAAAAATTCTCTTTATTATTGTAAATAACCTTAGTATCGTTTCTTGTAGTTCTTATATAAACAATCCCGTTATATTTAGCAGCTTCTTCAACTAATTTTTCTGTGCTAACAGCATCACATGGATATAATACAACTGAATTCAATAAAGATCTAAATAAAGAAATATCTTCCAAGCCCATTTGAGATGGTCCATCTTCGCCAATAGCAACTCCAACATGCGACCCTATAAATTTAACATTTGCTTTACTATATTGACACATTCTTATTTGATCATGAGCTCTTGTTAAAAACGCAGCAAAAGTTGATATAAAAGGTATTTTTTGTCTGGTAGATAACCCGAGAGCACATCCAACCATATTTTGTTCTGCAATAAACATTTCAAAAAATCTATAAGGATAAATTTTTTTAAATGTCTCAGAAAAAGTTGAGTTACTTACTTCTGCATCTAAAACAACAATGTTAGTATATCTAGGAAATAATCTAACTAATGCATTACCATAAGCTTTTCTCGTAGCTAATAATTCTTCTAAACTATAATAAACATCTTTTATTTTTCCTTGTTTGATTAATTTTGGTTTTAATTTCTTTGGTTTATCTATTTTACCTTTAACTTTTTTATCTACATTACCTAATTCTTGTAAAGCTTTCTCAAATTCATCCTTTTTTAAAGCTCTACCATGCCATCCATCTTGATTCTCTAAAAACGATACTCCTTTACCTTTTACAGTTTTAGCTATAATCATTACTGGTTTTTTTGAATTTAATGCTTCATGATAAGCCTTGTAAATTTGTTCTATGTTATGACCATCTATAGTTATGGTATGCCACCCAAATGAATTAATTCTATTTTTATAAGCATCTAAGTCATAACCATACATTGTTTCTCCTCTTTGACCTAATCTATTTACATCAATTATACCAATTAAATTATTTAAGTTATAATGAGAAGCTAATTGTATTGCTTCCCATACTGAACCTTCACTCATTTCAGAATCTCCTAATAAAACATAAGTTTTGTAATTTAAAGAATCTAATTTAGCATTCATTGCAATTCCTATTCCTACACTCAAACCTTGACCAAGTGAACCAGTAGTTGCTTCTGTATAAGGAAAAATTACACTTGGATGTCCTTCTAAAATACTATTAAATTTTCTGTATTTTAGTAACTCTTTTTCACTTACTTTTCTGGTCAAAGCCCATAATGAATAAAATAAAGGAGAAGCATGACCTTTACTAAAAATTAATCTATCATTATTTGGATGTTTTGGTTTATTAACATTGTATTTAAATAATCCAGAAAACATTAATGTAGTCATTAATTCTACTGCAGACAAACTTGAAGTGGGATGACCAGAGCCAGCTTCAGTTGTACTTTCTAAAATATAATACCTACATAATTTACTTAATTTTTCAATTTTATTTATATCTAATTTCATTTTATAATTTATTTATTTTCTTTATTCTTCTTTTATGTCTTGAAATATTACTAAATTTTTCTTTTAACCAAATTTTTACAATGTTCCTTGCTTTATTAAAACTAAAATTTCTTCCTCTTAGACATAAAATATTAGCATCATTATCATGTCTAGACATTTTAGCACTATAAGAATCATAAGCCATAGCTGCTCTTGCTCCTTTAATTTTATTAGCAGCCATAACCATTCCTGTACCTGTACCACAAATTAAAATTCCTTTTTCTTTATTCTTTACAACTTTCTTAGCAACTTTTGTAGCGTAATCAGGATAATCACTTTTCTTCTTGTCTGTAAATGCTCCTAAATCTTCATATTTGATTTTAGCCTTATCAAAATATTTCTTTAAGTATTCTTTTAATTTAAATCCTGCATGATCAGAACCTAGATAAATTTTCATTTATTTAACCTCTTTTATAAATTAGAATTAAAATTTACTATATAATATTTTCTATTTCTAATAATAGTAAAGTTTATATTACCTAAATTAATAATATAATAATATGAAAAAAGTATTATTTATATGTAACCAGAATGAAAATAGAAGTAAAACAGCAGAAGAAATATTCAAAGATAAATTTATCACCAAATCTGCAGGAATCTACAATGAAAGACCAGTTACTCAAAAAGAGCTTTCATGGGCTGATATTGTTATAGTTATGGAAGATCAACAAAGAAAAGAGATTTCAAGAAGATTTCCTAAAGAGTATATGGGAAAAAAGATTCTATCTTTAAATATCCCAGATGTTTATTACTATAATCAACCAGAATTAGTTAATGTTTTAAAAACTAAAGTAAACGAAATCGGTAAATTAATTTAACCATTCTTCAAATTGTTTCTTTGCTTTCTTCTTAGACCTAAAAACTTTAGTTTCAGATATTAATAAGTTAGGATACCTTCTTGTAACTTTAAACTTTCTTCCTTTTTTACCTCTTAATTCAACTATTGTTATTTCCCATTCATTACTTCTTGTCATTTTTCTTTTTTAAAGCAAAAAATAAGAATATTATAAAAGCGACTAAAACAATTCCCCCAATAACAGCAAGAGTTGTATTACCTATTAAAGCACGTTGCCAGTCAAAAAACAATTGTTTAGTCCCAGTAGGATCATATTTATTTACAAAATTAGTTCCCTTAAAGAATATAAATATTAAACCAATAATTATTAATAAAATTCCTGCAATTATTTTAGTACTATGTGTAGTAATATTTCCTATTTTAACTTCTTTGCCTTGTATCCATTTTTTCTCTCCTAAATTATATTTATCATAGAAAAATGCTAATAAGAATAAAGGAACTAATACTCCCAAAGAATAAACAAAGAATAATAAAGCACTATAAAAATAATTATGTAATGTAGTTGCTATGACTAATACTGCTCCTATAATAGGACCAACACAAGGACTGAAACCTATAGCAAAAAATACTCCTAGTAAAAAAACTCCTGCTGTATCACTTTTAGCTTTTCTAGCAATCTTAATAAATGTAAATCCTTTACCTAAAAAAGTTAAAATTCCAAATAAGATTAAAATAATTCCCGCAATCAAAATAATATAATCAAAATTTTCTTGTACCTGAACTAGGCTTAATCCTAAAGCAGCAGCTATTATCCCTAAAATAATAAAAACTAAAGCAAATCCAAGGAAAAAAATAAAAGTCATTTTTGTCAAATTCTTCTTTTCCTTAAATGAATAGGCAAAGAAAGCCGGTAAAGTCGGTAAAATACAAGGACTAAATAAACTTAAAATCCCTCCTAAAAAAACAACTAGAAATGAAAGTTTTTGAGCATCTGTTAAAGTTTGTTCTACTCCTTTTTGTAATCCAGGAGGTAATTCTAATTGAGCTAATACTAAACTACTTACACCAAATAAAAAAAATACTAAAAATAAAATTTTATTATTCATTTTACCCCGAAGGTTGAGGTATAACTATTTCGTTTTTTTCTAAATCCTTATAAGTCCCCATTATCTCAGCATTTCTAAAAATAAAAGTACCATCATTTTCTACTGAACCAACATTTTCCCATACTTTCAAGAAATTATTTCCATAATCAGAAGCATCTTTTGACATAATAATTATAGGAACTTTTTTTATATTATATAATTTAATTACTTCTTTTCCTTTACTATCACTAATATCTACATTTTCTTCAACACTAAGTTTAAGACCCATTCCTAGTAAAATCGTTCTATGTCTTTTTACATCATAACAAGTTGTACAAGATTTATCTGCTAAGTAAGTTACTTTCACTAAACCAACTATAGAATTAGTTTTAAGATCTCTATAAGGAGGATTAATATTTCTAAACACATAACTTCCATCGCTTTCTATACTACCTACTGAATTCCATGAACTGCTAATTAAATTATAAACAGAAGCATCCTTACTTAAAATTAATGTGGGGATTTTTTCTATTTTATATTTACTTATTAACTCAGAAGCACTTTTATAATCTAAAACATCTTCTTTACTAAATACTACCCCCCCTGTCTTAAATTGATTAATTAGTTGTTCTAAACTTTGACAGTCTGTACATGAACTATCTTCTATAACTGTAACTTTAACTAATCCTTTTACTTCTTTACTAGTTAAATCATAATAAGGAGGTAATTGTTGATTAAACTCAAGAGTATCTCCATGGCTTGTAAAACCATTTAAATTTAATTTATCTACTTGTCCTGTAATTAATAATGTAGGTAATTTTTGAATGTTATACTTAGTTATATAATCCTTAGCCTTATTATCATTTTCATTTAAAGTTTCTTCATTTAGTATTTTAACATTCCCATTTTTAACTGTATTTTCTATACTGCTTATATTAAAACAATTTTGACATGAAGCTGCCCTAATTAAAGTTAAACTTATCTCAGCTGGTTTTTCAGCTTCTTTACCTTTTTCTATATTTTTTAGTAATTCCCTATTTACACCTAAGGTTAATAAGACATTAATAACCATAACTACTAATAAAACAATAACAAGAATTCCTATAATATTAAGTCTTTTAACTTTATGTTGATGTTGTTTTTCCATTTAAAATGTACACCCTGTTAACTCACTTAGTTTTTGAAAGCTCTGAACTCTCTCATATTTTTGACCATCAATTATCCATGTAGGAGTAATACTTATATCAGACCCTTCCTTATAGTCTTTATAATTAACGTATTTAAAAGATTTACCAAACATATTAGCTTGTTCTTTTGTATACTCGCACCATTCTATAGCTCCATACATAATAGCACCTTTTTCTGTCAAGCATTTAGCAAAATTATCATATTGTCCAGGTTTTTTACTTGAAGACACAACAATAAAACTAATTAATGCTATAATGATGATAAAAATCCCTCCATAAATACCAAATTTCTTTAAATTTCTAATTTTATTAGTTTTTAGAGATTCTTTTCTCTGCTCATCTTTTAAATGTTCTTTTTGTTGATGCTTAAGTAGTCTACGTTCGTGTTTAGTTAGCTGCCTATTTTCCTGATTAGCTTCTTCCATTTTTATTTAAAAATTAAAATTATTTCACAGGAACTTCTTTTATATTACTTGAGGTATCACAAACAGAAACTAATGGTTTTACTGGATTAAAATTAACCCCACAACCCCCTCCGCTGCTTGGTGGTGGATTAGAAGGTGCATTTCCTGTTGTACATGCACTAACAAATAATACACCAAATATTAAAAATAAAATTAAAATTGTTTTAAACTTCATCAACAACCACCTACCATTTCAGGTAAATCATTTAAATTACTTGGCACATTAACTTGTTGATTGTTACCAGAAGTAACAGTTGGATTTGTAGTTGAAGCTGCAACTTTAGCTGTTACACCACTAGAACCTATTTTAGTTTTTAAGCTTCCTAATTGAATTGCTTGTA
>CAYHUM010000005.1:0-31293 GCA_964359945.1 Candidatus Woesearchaeota archaeon
CTTTGGCTTGGTGAGCCATTACCTCACCAACAACCTAATCAGCCGCCGACTCATCCTTAGGCATTGCTTTTAAGAGAAAACACATTCCAGTTGTAATCTCATATCCGATATTAGAATCAGTTTCCCGATCTTATCTCGGACCTAAGGGCAGATTATCGACGTGTTACTGAGCCTTATGCCGGTGCTTCTTGCGAAACCCCTAACTTGCATGGCTTAATCGGATCCCAATAGCAGCGACCTCCTGCAGGATAAACAGGAATTATTTTTGGCCGTGACTATCTTAAAAAATTAGGACTCTCACTATCAATATATGCATCACTCATTCCTATGATCATACTTAAAAATTTTAAGCATTCACTATAGCGCGAAGTACTTCATTAAGAAGTAGGTTTTAAGAAATTATCTTGTATTGTATTACAAGACTCATCATTTTTCCTTCGCGCGCGTTCTAACAGACTATCAACTTATATTTAAATCTTTTGTTTTATTATTTAATTATTCAATCTTTATAATATTAACTAACTCATTATATAATTTTTCATAACTTGTTTCTAAATCTTTTCCTTTATCTTTATAATTATTTTCTAAAAATTTAATCATTGCTTCATTATTTAATAATCTATAACACAATAAGGCATAACTAAATATTTCTTCCTTTACTGCATAATTAGCTTCTTCCTCTAATTTTTGTTTTATTTTATCTAAATTTTTTGCTTTGCTATATGCCTTTAAAGTTATATTTAAAAAACTTGGTCCTAAAAAACTTGAAAATTTGTCTCCATAACTTTCATATATTACTTTTCTTGTATCCTCATCTAGCATAGACAAATCAACTTTATCTATCCCTTTTTCATTAATCATTCTGTGTGCCATGAATTTAATATTAGAGTTATCCATAATAATAGAATAATGATTAAGTTTATATATTTTTTTATATTTATATGGATATGGATGAAAAACAATTAGCTACAAAGAATTTATATAAGAGTCTTTTGGAATTAAAATTAGCTGAAGCAAAAGACAAATTAATAAAAGATAACATCACCATAGATTCTAATATTGCGCGGAAATCCTAAAATTAAAGGAACAAGGATAGCAGTTTATATGGTGTTAGATGATTTATTAGGTGGTTCAACTATAGACGAAATAACCCAAAACTATGAAATAACTAAAGAACAAGTTGAAGCTTGTATAGCTTATGCTTCATCAGTAACTCATATATACAGTCATATGGATGAGAAAAACTAATTTACAGCCAATAATTTTCTTTATTTTTCAAAATATTTCTTTAATTTATCCCAATAGTGTTCTTTCCAACCTTTACTTATTTCTTTATAAAATCTATCTGGTAAATTATATTGAGTAAATTCTATTTTAGTTCCATTCTTAACTTTCTTTAAATCAAATATTATCTTAGAAACTTCACTAGGTTCCCATTCAACAGTTTGCCAAGTTTGAACTATTTTTTTATCTTTAATAATCTTTAAATTTTTTCCTGATGCATAATCATCATATACAGAAAATTTACCATTAACTTTTCTAGAAATTATTGCTTTTCCTCCGGTAAATTTACTATGTTTTTTACTGTCCATTAAAGCCTCAAATATTTCATGAGGGCTAACTTTTATTATTACATTTTGTTTTAAAGTTTTCATTTTATAAAACTATATCCTATTAAACGCCATCTACTTCCTATATTTCTACCAATTGTAATTCTGTCGTTTACATTAGCACAAACAGGAATTCTCAATACAATATTAATCATATTTTTATGTAATTCCTTAACTATACCAACAGTAGAAGCAGAATTTACATTTAACATTAAATATTCTCCCTTCTTTATAGGTTCTACAACTAAATTATCTTTAGCTCCAACGACTCTCTCTAATAATTTAGGTTCTAATTTTAATTCATGCCATATTTGAGGTAATTTTTCAGGTAATCCAACTAAATTTCCTGATAAAGAATCTGATTTAACCAAAGCAGGATCTAATTTAGTTAATATTCCAATAGAACCTCCTGGATGAACTTCTTCTACATTATAATTTCCTGTTTTTAGCTCTGCAATTTCTGTATGAATGCTTTCCCAAAAAACTCTACCTTGTCTTTCTATTTTTCTTCCTGGTTTAATTTCAATTTTATCATTTATCTTTAATTTACCTTGTTTTAATGCTCCTCCTAAAACTCCTCCTTGTAAATCTTTAATTTTAGTTCCAGGTCTATTAATATCAAAACTTCTTGCTGTAAAAAATAAAGGCTCTTTTTCATATTCTCTTTTAGGTACTTCAAAGTCTTCTACTATATGTTTAATTAAAATATCTACATTAGAATTATGTTGTGCTGATATAGGAATTATTGGTTTATCTTCTGCAATTGTACCCTTAATGAAATTTTTTATTTGTTCATAATTTTTTAAAGCTTCTTCTTCTGTAACTAAATCAATTTTATTTTGAATAATAATAATATTTTTTATACCACAAATATTTAATGCAACTAAATGTTCTCTTGTTTGAGGTTGAGGACAATTTTCATTAGCTGCAATAACCAATAAAGCAGCATCCATAATAGCCGCTCCTGATAACATAGTAGCCATTAAAGTTTCATGTCCAGGTGCATCAACTAAACTAATTTTTCTTACTAATTTACATTTTTTTTTACAAATCTCACATTTTTCCTTAGTACCATAAGAATTATCATCTTCACATTTATAAAAAGAACAATCAGCATAACCTAGCCTTATTGTAATGCCTCTTTTTAATTCTTCACTATGAGTATCAGTCCATTTTCCACTTAATGCTTGTGTTAAAGTAGTTTTACCATGATCTACATGACCAACCAATCCAATATTCAATTCTGGTTGTATTATTTCAGCTTTATCCTTAACCACCACTTGCCTCCTTATCCTTACTTTCTTTATTTTCAGTTACATTAAAAATCTCATTTATTGATTTTTCTCCTTCTTTAACAATTTTTAAATTTATTTGAGATATATTTGTAGAAACATGACTTCCAACTACTGTTTTTCTTTTCTTCATTCCCTTAATATTTATTTTCACTCCTGGACCTTTAGTTAATAAAACTCTTTTTCTAGCCATGGTATCTAAATCATATCTCATAGGAAATCCTGCATTATCAGAACCCCCAGTAATTTCTAATTCATAACCTTTTAATCCTAGGCTATCTCCCTTAACTAAATCTTTAATCTTTTTACCTCTAAATATATCTGCTTCGTGATCTCTTACACTTTTACTAAAACTTCTTCTTGATTTTGGATCATTTATAACTAATTTAAATTCTACCATCGTAATTCCTCCTTATATCTAAAAAACAATTCAAAGAAGTATTTATAAAATTAACTAAAATTAAGTTTAAGTTAATAGTAAGGTTTATTAAATTTATTATATTATTTTAGATAATGACTTACAAACATTATGAAGAACGTTTAAAAGGAACATTTGATTTAGAGAAACTTTGCGTAAAAGCTGGATATGAATCACATTCAGAGGTAGTTTTAACTAGTTTTCCCCTTAATGAAGATTCTAGTTTATTAGAAAGAGTTGCACGAGGGATAATTATAGACCGTCAAAAAGATATTAATCTTAAAGATTTAGATGAAGAATTTAAAAATATTTTTTTAAGGCTTCTTGGAGAAGAAGGAGTAGAGATATTTTATTTTAGAAAGGAACATGTCTGGCAGCAAGTTAGACAAGAATCTCGTAAAGGTTTGGTTTATTTTTGTCTTCCTAATAAAGAGAGATTAGAGCACGAAAAAGATTACACTTTAAGATTTAAACGTACTAAACCAGCTTTGAAAAAAGCCTTTAGAAGAGATAAAGAAGGACTTAAGTATACTATACCTCTTAATATAGATGTTATGTATCCTGATAAATGGAGTCACATGGCATTAGAAATTCTTTTACGTCAAGCAAATTATAAAAAATAAAACTAAATCCCCCACATAGCATTATTCTTTCTTTTTATTTCGGAAATTTCTTTTAAAACTTCAATTTCATCTTGACTTAAATAATCTTTTAATTTTTTTAATTCCCTAAAATCATTTTCGGTAATCTCACTGTACAAAATATCTCTATCCAATAAATTTCTTCCAAATACAGCATCAGGTAAAGAAACAGCTAATTTTTTTCCTTTTTCAGCTTCATTTACATTTTTACCTTCTAATTGTAATTCTTTTACCTTACTAATAACACTATTCCCTCTAAATAAATTAATTCCTTGTTTTAAAGTACCTCCCAACACTTCTACTCCAACTATAGCTGGTCCAGAATTTCTAAAAACATATCCAGGTAATACTACAATTTTACAAGGTCTAGTTAATTTATCTAATTTTTTATTTACAAATTCTTTATTTTCTTTTCTTAACCAGTCATCATAATCTTCTATAATTTGATAAATAACATCATGAGTAATAACCTTTACATCTTTAGAATTTTCTTTTAATTCAACATTAAAACCAAGAATAACTCTATTAACTTTATTTTTCTCTGCTAAAGCTTCTGAAATATCTTTTTTATTTATATTTCCTATAGAAGCTTTTTTAATTTTTATATCTTTTTCCTTAAGTAAATTTATTAGTGCTTCTAAAGAACCAAGTGAATCTGCTTTAATAATCACTCCTTCTTTATCTGTTTCTATTAAAACTTCTTCAACTTCTTTTTGTATTTCTTTTTTAATTTTATCTAAATTTTTATTTGCTACTGCTAAAGGCATTCCAGATAAAGCCTCTTCTATATTCAATGCATTAATCCTTAAACCGGAAGCAGCATGAACTTCTTTTACTGTATTAAACTTACATAATCTTAGATCGCTCAATGGCTCTGGTTCAAGCAATGCCTTAACTTTAGTAACAATAGCTTTGTCTAATCCTGCTATAACAATTTGATCATTAATTTTTAAAGTACCATCATAAATTATTACATCTAATGATTTTCCTAATCCCACTTCTTCAGTAATTTCTAAAATAATTCCTTTGGCTTCTCCTGTAACATTTATTTTTAATTCTTCTTCTAAATATTTTTGTGCTAATCCTGTTATTACCATTAATAATTCAGGAATACCTTCTCCAGTTTTAGCAGATACAGGAACAATAGCTAATTGTTTTCTATAATCTTCTACCCTATCAAATCTTTCACTATTGAATCCCATTTCAGAAAATCTTCCAACTAATTCATATATTCTTCTGTCTAATAAATTTCTTACTTGTTCAGCTTGTTTATTTATATTTTCAATTAAAAAACCTTTATTTGTTCTCCAACCAGAAATCAAATCTATTTTATTCGCAACAATAATAAATGGTGTTTTATAATGTTTTAAAATATCTATTGCTTCTAAAGTTTGTTGTTCTATACCTTGATTAATATCAATAACAAGAATCGCGATATCAGCCAAATTACCTCCTCTTTTTCTTAAATTTGTAAAAGCCCTATGACCAGGAGTATCAATAAATAATAATCCTGGAATTGTAATATTAATTTTTAACTTCTCAAGTAAACCACTAGTTATTTTCTTAACGTTTAAAATCGGAACATTGGTTGTAGAAATGCATTGAGTTATCCCACCAGCTTCATGTTTAACAATAGAGCTACCTCTAATAAAATCTAATATACTAGATTTTCCATGGTCTACGTGACCCACTAGAGTAACTATCGGTTGTCTAATTTGTTTCATTTTATTTCCCTAAAAGAATTAGCTACATATCAATTATCATCTTAGATATATTACAATCACTAACACTCATTGTTTTTAGTTTTTCCATTAATTTTGCAACCATGATACTATTGTTTTTTCCAAGATAATTATCACAATCTTTAATTATCCTTACTTCTTGTGATAATATGTTTAAAGCTAATTCTTTATCATTTGTGTAATATGCTTTCAAAGTATTATCATATTGTTTTTGGAGTACTTCATAAATCTTAATAAAGTTTTTTGAATCTATCTTATCATTCATATTATGTAAATACCTACAAATTCTTTTTATTTGATCTGCTACATCTTCCATATAACCTATCAAGTTCCATGAATAAAGTAACTGGATTTGATTCATCTCAAAATTTTTTGCAATATGAACATCATCTAAAGCTCTTTTTATAACTTTAAATGCTAAAAAAGTTAATCTATTAACATCTTGTTCTCTTTGGAATATATGCTCTTTACTTATTTTAGATCTATGATGAACACAAGTCTTGACATCATCTACCATAGATTTTAATATTATATCAATTTTTCTTATTAAAGTATTAACTGAAACAGATCCTATATCCAAATAATCCTTAGCCACAATTAAATTTGAAGTCTGTTCTATTATTTCAAGAGCAACTAATTTATGTAAAAATTCTCTTATTTTATCTGCTATTTGACTAATATTTTCTCCTTTTAAATTTATTTGATCATAATTGTTTATATAACTTGAAATTATTTTACTTTCTATTGTTTTTATATCCTTAACATCTGTATTTATATTTATCTCCTTAGGCCCTAATTTTGCTTTTGATTCTTTAGCTGAAATAACTAGTTCATCTATTCTCTCTTCTACATAAACATAATCTCCTTTATTTAAGGCATTTCTCTTTATCCATAAATTTGGTATGGAAACTACATGAGAGCTTCCCCCAAACTTAATCAATTTTCTTGGTTCCATTTTAGTATATACTGTATATATTTTCTATATTATATATAGATTAAGTATATATAAAGGTTTCTATTAGACATTTTATAGGAATAAATTAGAGGGGGTTAAAATGAAAAAATTAAGACTAGTTAGTGATGAGGACATAATAAATGACATATACGACAGTGAAGAATACATTGAAGAATTAGTAGAAAGTGATGAAATCAGTAATGAAGAATCTGGATTCATGCAAGGTTATCTAGAATCTTAAAAGAAGAAAAAAATTAATGATAAACTTATGATTAGATATAACAATATAAATTATTCTTAAAAATATTATCATTTATATCAAAAACTATATAAACAAGTTTTCTCGCTAACTCTTTATGGTCCTTGAATCATTTGTTAATCCATTAAGAGCAGAGAACAGGCCATGGAATTTATTTTTCATTGGATTTTTATACGCAACAATAGCTACTTTCTTAAGTTTATGGATTTTTAAACAATATTCAAGCCTTGTAATGGTTTTCTTAACTGTAAATGCTTCTATTCCCTTAATGTATGCTACTATGAAATTTGAAGAATCTAAAGATTTACAAATTGATAAAGAATTACCATTACTTAAAGAACATTGGAAAGCAATAAGATTTTTAATATTTTTATTTCTAGGATTTTTAGTAGCTTATTCTTTATGGTTTGTAATACTCCCATCTAATTTAGTTCAAACAATGTTTAGTACACAACTAGAAACCATAGAAGCAATAAATTCTAAAGTTACTGGTGCTTATAGTGCTGGAACAATTTTAAATCAAATTTTTATGAATAATGTAAAAGTTTTATTATTTGCAGTATTCTTTGCCTTTTTTTATGGAGTAGGTGCAATTTTTATACTAACATGGAATGCTTCTGTAATAAGTGCTGCAATTGGAAGTTTTTTTAAAAATAATATAGCAGATTATTTAGGAAGTGTAGGAATAGCAAGTGCATTTAATTATTTTCATGTTTATTCATTAAGTTTATTACGTTACTTAATTCACGGCATTCCAGAAATTGGTGCTTATTTTGTAGGAGGTTTAGCTGGAGGTATAATTTCAGTAGCAATGATAAATCATGATTTAGAAAGCGAAAAGTTTAAGAATATCATGATGGATGCTCTTGATTTAATTATTATTGCGGTATTTATTTTATTTATAGCTGCATTAATAGAGGTCTTTATTACACCAATATTTTTCTAAAATGGCAGAAGAATTAGAGCAAAGAAAACAAAAAGTATTTGAATTCATAAAAAATAAGAGAAAATGGTTAATTATACTAGCCTTAATAGTAATAATTTCATTCTCGTTTTATGTAAGGACTTTACCTGTAAAAAATCTTCAAGGAAAATATTTAATAGATCCTGATGCACATTTATTCCTTAGATATGCTCAGTACATAAACGAACATGGAACTTTGTATGAGAAAGATCCATTAAGATATTACCCACTTGGTTTTAATACAAAGCAAGAAACTATATTTCTTCCATATTTTGTAGTATTTTTATACAAAATATCTAAAATTTTCAGTCCTAATATTACACTTGAATACGTTGATATAATCTTCCCAGCAATTACTTTTATTTTCACTTTAATATTCTTTTATTTATTAGTAAGGCATTTATTTAATTATAAAGTAGCCTTAATCTCAACCGCTTTTCTTTCGGTAATTCCATCATTTTTATTTAGAACCTTATCGGGAGTTTCAGATAAAGAATCTCTTGCAATGCCATTTATGTTTGCTGCATTTTATTTTTATGTAGCTGCATGGCAATCTAAAAAATTATACAAAGTTTTACTGTTTGGAGCACTAGCTGGAATTTCTACTATGTTCATGGGACTAAGTTGGGGTGGAGATCAGTTTGTAGTGTTAATCATTTCCATGTTTGCAATTCTACTCATTCTATTAAACAAATTTTCAAGAAAAGATTATTATATTTACTTAACATGGTTTATTTCGAATTTTTTATTGTTTAGTATCGTTGCTCCAGGCAGATTTTCTCCAAAATCCTTTATAGACTCCTTACCATATATCCCCCCCTTATTTGCATTAATTTTAACTTCTATAGATCAATTTATAATTAAAAGGAATTTATTAAGGATAAAAGAAAAATTCAATAAATATCCAGAAGGCTTGCTTACTTTTGTAAGCACAATTATAGTTTCTTTATTACTTGTAACAGTAATTCGGGGACCAGGATATATTTTCTCGAAAATTGAAGTTATAATACAAAATTTAACTGCACCATTTGGTACTTCAAGATGGGGTTTAACTGTAGCAGAAGCTCATCAACCATATATAGTAGATTGGATAAATGATTTTGGAACAATATTTTTCTATTTGATTTTAATAGGTTCAGTAATTTTATTTTATGAAGCAGTAAAAGAAAATAAAAATAAAAAATGGTTATTGACTACAATATATGCTATAGCAATGTTATTTATAATTTTTAGTCGTTATTCTAGTAATTCTATATTAAATGGTACAAGTTTTTTAGCTAAATTGTTTTACTTTGGATCATTAGTAGCATTCCCAATATTTTTATATGTAATCTTCTATAAATCTTTTAAAAAAGATAAAGAACTTTATGATAATATTTTAGGCATAGACAAAAAATACTTCTTTATTTTTATATGGTTTTTAATGATGATTATTGCTGCAAGAGGTGGAATAAGATTAATTTTTGTTTTAGTTCCTATAGCAGTTTTACTTGTAAGTTATTTAGTAGGAAAAACAATTGATTTTGCCTCTTCTTTAAACAAAAAAATATACAAAATAGGAATTTATGTTGTAGTTTTAATTTTCTTAGTTGTTTCCTTAAATGGGTATGCAAAAACAGTTACTTCACAAGCAAGTAATGTTGGACCAATATTCCATTTTCAGTGGCAGAATGCAGCTAAATGGGTAGAAAATAGCACTAGTGAAAATGATGTTTTTGTTCATTGGTGGGATTATGGTTATCTTGTACAAACAGGATTTAAAAGACCTACTGTAACTGATGGGGGTAATGCAGCTGGTTCTTGGAATTATTTTGTTTCACGTTATGTATTAACCGCTCCTAATGAAACAGATGCTTTAGAATTTGGAAAAGCTCATGATGTTAAATATTTATTAATAGTTTCAGATGAGATAGGAAAATATCCTGCTTATTCTTCTATTGGGTCTGATGAGAATTATGATAGATATTCTTTCTTACCAGTATTTAGTCTTGATTTAAAAAATACACAGGAAACAAGAAATCAAACAGTTTACTTTTATGGAGGAGGATTTCCACTTGATGAGGATTTAATCTATGATAATAAAGTTTTACCACGTGGCTCAGCAGGAATAGGAGGTATATTATTACCAGCGCAAAAAATTAGTCAAGATACAATAGATATGAAACAACCAACCGCAATAGTAGTTTATAATAACCAAAGATTTGACTTACCAATGGAATGTGTTTTCCTTAATGGTAGAGAAATTACTTTCCCTAATGCAGTAATAAAAGGATGTTTAAGAATTATACCAACTATAGATTCACAAAATAACCTAAATCCAATAGGAGCTGGAATATATTTATCTCCTCGTGTAAGAAATACTTTATTTACTAAACTTTATTTATATGGACAAGATACTGAGCATATTAAAGTAGCATATTCTGATGAACAACAAGTTCCTTTAGCCATTTATCAAGGAAGATTAATAGGGCCATTAAAGATATGGGAATTTACTTACCCAGATACTATAAAAGTTAATCCAATATTTTTAAGTACAGAATTCCCTAATCCTAATGTAACCATACCAAAACCTTTTTATTAATTATTTCTTAGTAGCTATACAAACAAGCGATACACCTATGGGAAAGTTAGTTATATTAAGTAGTTTCGCTTCAAAAGAAGTAATTTTTTCTAATGTATAATTTATTATAAAATTTTCTTTTTTAATATCAGATTTAGGAGTTTTATTAAAGATTATATTCAATTTCCTTTTAATTAGTACAAATGGGAATAAAAAGAAATTATAATAAGAAATTCTTTCTACTTTAAAACCAGCTTTTTCAATTTTTGATTTTAGTTCATTTTTGTTGTAACGTTTTTTTCCACCGAGAGCCAAATCATGTCTTCCAAAGAGTATTTTTGAAGCAGAATCTGTTAATAACAATTTACCATCTTTCTTACAAACTTTATACAAGTTTTTTAAAGCTAAGTCATCATCCTTAACATTTTTGTGATATAATAAATCAAAACAAGCTATAAAATCAAAGCTTTCATCTTTAAACTTCATATCATTAACCGACATTTTTTTTACATTATTAAATCCTTTTTTATGACAGATATCAATAGCATCTTGGTATATTTCAATACCCATAACATTTCCATATTTTTGTAGAATAGGAGTAAACATACATGTACCACAACCAGCATCTAAAATTTCCAAGTTTTTTCTATTTTTACAGATTTTGTCAATAAAACTACCTATTAGTTTTTTTCTAAATTTAAAATACCAATGATAGTTTTCTAGTTCATGCATTTTTTTGTATTCGTCTTTTTGCATTTTTAACCTCATGTGATTATTTATATTTATAAAAAGAAATATTTAAAAATCTATACATTAAAGGTGTTTTATGAATAAATCAAAAATTTCTAGAGATCTGTATAAAAAGATATTAGAAAATGCACCCATGTGTGCTGTGGATTTTGTTTTAGTTTATAATAATAAAGTGCTTTTGGCTTATAGGACTAATGAACCTGCCAAAGACCAGTGGTGGCTACCTGGTGGTAGACTATATAAAAATGAACGATTAGAAGATGCTATAAGAAGGAAAGCTTATGAAGAAGTTGGAATAAAAGTAGATATTGAAAAAAAGATTGGATGCTACGAAGTTATGTTTAAAGAATCTCCATTTAAGAATATTAAAAGTGGTCTTCATTATATAGCTATTTGTTATTTAGTTAAACCATTGAATGACAATGTTGAGATAAAACTTGATAGCCAACATTTAAAACATAAATGGATAGACAAAATAGAAAGAACTTTACATCCTTACGTTAAAACAGTTTTAAAAGATTCAGGAATTTTTTAAGAAGTTTTAACTTACTTTTATCAGCTTTTTAAATCATGATCTATTATTATTTTGATCAGTTCTTTAAATTTAACTTTTGGATTAAAACCTATCATATCCTCAGCTTTTGAAATATCCCCCACCCAAATTGGTTGTTTTCCTGGTCTAGCAAAATTAGGATCTATCTTTATTTTACCATCTGGGTTTATTCCAACTTGTCTGAATGCTTCATTAACATATTCTTCTATAGTGTGAGTTTCTCCTGTAGAAATAATAAAATCATCTGGCTTATTTAATTGCATAATCTTCCATGCAGCTTCCATATATTCTTTAGCATATCCTATATCTACTGGAAGATCTAAACTACCTAGATAAAGCTCATTTTGTAATCCTTTTGAAATTCTTACGGCAGATTTACAAATCTTATGCAATAGATATTCTTCACTTCTTCTTGGAGAGTCATGATTATAAAATATAGCTGTTGAAACAAACATATCATTAACATTTCTGTAATATTTTGAAATATAATAAGCAAGTACCTTAGCACAAGCATAAGGGCTTTGAGGATTGAAAGGTGTATCTAAAGTTTGTGGTGATTGACTATCATCAAACATTGTAGCACTTAATGGCTGGAAAAATTTAATCTTCGGATTTATTTCTCTTACAGCTTCTAAAATTCTACCAACAGCACTCCCAGTTATATCCCAAGCATAAGAAGAAATCCCATAACTCCACCCAACATGGTCCTGATCAGCTTCATTGTATAATTCATCAGGCATAACTCCTCTTATTATTCTATATATTGATTCAGAATCAGAAAGATCTCCTTTATGTAATTTAATGTTATTTATTATATTAATTATATTCTTTGTATTCCCTGTTGATGATCTTCTATACATTCCATGAACTTCATATCCTTTTTCTAGAAGTGTTTCAGCTAAATAACTTCCATCTTGCCCTGTTACTCCAAATATTAAAGCCTTTTTCATTTTACATTTTTATAGATCTCTAATTCTGGGGTGCAAAAAATAAATGAACCTCCATCTCTTAACCATTTTTCTTCTCTTTTAATAAATACATCTCTAAATGAAAAAGGTAAAACTAAAAAATAATCCGCGTCTTTTTTAGCTTCTTCTTCATATATTATTGGGATATGGGTTCCTACAGTATATTTCCCAATTTTTTCTGGGTGTATTTCAGCAGCACCTTTTATGAGATCCTTATTTAAACCATAGTATTGTAAAATAGTGTTACCTTTAGTTGAGGCTCCATAAACATAAACTTTTTTTCCCTCTCTGTTTAATTTCTCTATCAAATTTACTGTATCTTCTTTATTCTTATTTATTCTTTTTGATAGCTCAAAATAGTCTTCTTTTGTAATATTTTCAGTATGAGACATGCTACCACTATGATAGTGTCTTGCAAATAATCTATAACTACCACCATTAATTTCATTTTCTTCAACCTTAAAAATCTCAAGACCATTTTTTTCAAATAGGTGTTTTAATGATTCATAAGAATAATATTCAAGATGCTCATGACAAATATTTCCGATATCATTTTTTTCAATCATTTGCTTAGAAGTCATAAGCTGTGCAATAAAAATTCCATTTTCGTCAAGAGATTTTACTGCATCCCTAATAAAATGTCCAGGATCATCCATGTCATAAAACATACCAATCGCAGTAATTATTCTTGACTTTTTAGCCAAAAATAAATGTTTATATTTTTCGTAATTCCAAAAGTCATCTATTATAATATCTGCGTGTCTTTTTAAATCGTCAATCAAATTTGTTGCTGGTTCACATCCAACTTTTATACATTTTTTAGGATAAAAGCTTAATAAAGTTCCATCATTTGCTCCTATGTCTAATATAATATCACTATCTTGCAAAGGCACCATATTCATAGCTTCTTTTGTTATTTCCTCTAAATCATTTACTATAACCTTATTTAAACCAGACCTATACCAATAATGCCCAGAATACATTAACTCTTGAGGGGCTGTATGCTTTAGTTGAACTAGTGTACAATTATTGCACCAATACAAATCAAGAGGTGCTCTTCCTATATTATCCCCTTCTTTATTTACAAAAGTAGATAAGTAGAAATTTCCTAATGAAAAAAGTTCTTCTAGTTTATCTGAGCTGCATATTCTACAATCAAATATTTCTTTTGTTTCCATTTTTTGTTTTATATCAATAAATTGTTTTCAACCGTCTTAATCCCTCTTTAATACTAAATAAAAACTTATAAAAACCTTTCTGTAATTTATCACAAGTTGTTAAATCTTAATTCTAAAACTTTTATTCCATACTTGAATCCATTTTTTATTAATGATAACGTATTTCCACTTAATTTTGATACACCACTTTTTCTATTCCTATAGACATAACCAACTTCAGTAATTTTAAATTTCTTTTTCATACTTTTATATGCAAACTCTATAAAATACTCTCCAAAACCATTTTTAGACCATTGTACTTCTTTTAAAACATCTTTTTTTACTGCCACAAAACCAGATGTATAATCCTTTACCTTAGACCCTAAAATTAAGCGGCAATATAGATTAAACAATACGCTTAACATTACGATAGGTTTTGATCTTAAGTCCTTCCCTCCTTTCACATATCTAGAACCTATCGAAACATCATATCCATTTAATTTTTCAACTAGTCTTGGTATATCTTCTGGAGGTAATCCCAAATCACAATCCATCCAGACTATTACATTTCCTTTTGTTTTTTCAATACCATCTGCTAAAGCAGATGCTAAACCTCGTTTATTCATTCTTCTTATTAACTTTACTTTAGAATTTGTTTTATGAATATTTTCAACTATTTTCCAAGTTCCGTCTGGGCTATTATCATCTACAACAATTATCTCAAGCAGATCTTCTCCTAAAGATTTTGATATTCTTTCTATTGCTTCTGAAATGTTATTCTTCTCATTATATGAAGGTAAAACAATAGATACTTTTTCATTCTTATTTATGATAGTTGTCATTTTATTATTTATACTTATAATATTTTTATCACTCTTTTTCTACAAGAAATAACAAATCAATTATTATTGTTTTTGACCAGTCTCTTTAATCTCTTTTATACAATCAACTATGTATTTAATTTCTTCTTTTTTTAAAGAACTGCTTGAAGGTAAGTAAAAACCTTTAGAAGATAATTCGTCTGAAACTGGATAATTTCCCCTAGTATCTGGAAATCTTGGATCTTTATTTTGATAAATAGGTTGCTTGTGCATAGGAACAAAGAAATTTCTTGTATCAACACCTTTTTCATATAGTTTTTTCATAATATCTTCTTTTTTTACTCCAAACTTATTATCAATTAGTATTCCATACATCCAATAAACATTCTTTGCCCAATCAGATTTTGGCGGGGTTTTAATGCCCTCTATTTTGGATAAATATTTATTATAAAGATTAGCATTATTAATTCTTGCTTGTACTAAATTTTCGATATTTTCTAATTGTGCTAGACCTATTGCAGCTTGCATATTTGTCATAAGATAATTAAATCCAATCACACTATGAACAAACCTAGGTTCTCCAAAACCATGCTCTCTTAATACTTTTGCTCTTTTTGCGATTTTTTCATCATTTGTTACTAACATACCGCCTTCTCCAGTTGTTATTATCTTATTAGCATAAAAACTAAAGCATCCTATATCACTCAAATTACCAACTTTTTTTTCTTTATATTCTGCACCATGTGCTTCAGCAGCATCTTCTATAACATACAAATTATAATCTCTTGCTAATTTGTTTATTTTATCCATATCACAAGGATGTCCATAAATATGAACTGGCATAATAGCCCTAGTTCTTTTAGATATCTTTTCCTCAATCTTTTCTGTATCTATATTCCATGTGTATGGCTCAGAATCAACTAATACCGGTCTAGCTCCTGTGTATATTACAGCATATGAAGTAGCTATCATAGTAAAGTTTGGTATAATTGCTTCGTCACCAAATCCAATACCTAATGATTCTAGAGCTAGATGTAAAGCCGTAGTCCCGCTAGTGCAACTAATACCATACTTAGCACCGCAATAAGAACTAAAACCTTCTTCAAATTTTTTAATATATCCTCCTTGAGAAGAAATCCAATTTGTTTTAACACAATCTTGAACATACTCAAGTTCTTTTTTTCCTAATGTTGGTATGCAAACTGGAATCATTTTTCTATAAATTTTTTTTCTATATCTACTCCACGATAAGGACCTTGTTTTATTTCTATCACTTCACTATCTTTTAAAAAATCTACTCCATGGGCTCCTGAAATAAATACTATTAAATCTCCTTCATTCAAAGTAACATAAATTACTTTTTTATTGTTATTGTCATAAATATCTACACCTATATTCCCATTTTTTACATAGTAGATTTTATTAGGTATTAAATTTTTTAATTCTTTGAATGGTAAAGAAAAGTGTGCTCTAGCTCTACTCCCTTTTTTTTTGTTATGAAATCCTATTTGAAATGAATGGTGATTCTCTGTTATAAAATCTAGATTATTTGCTTTAAAGTAAGACCTAGCAATTAAAGCTAGTAGTTCTCCTTTATCCTCTATTCTTTCTATGCCTTTTATCATGTCCATTTTCTCCCATTATCTATAAACCATTGATAAGTCATTTTTAATCCTTCTTCAATATTAATTTTAGGATTCCATCCAGTCACTTTATTTAGTTTTGAATAGTCTGCTCCAAGAACTTGAACATCTAAAGGTCTTAACCTACTTTTTTCAACTTTAATATATATTCTTTTGTGACCCATAATTTCTCCAATTTTATTTACTAAAAATTCAATACTACAATCTTTACTAGAACCACAATTAAATACTTGGCCATCTATTCCATTATGCTTAATTAATCTTACAGCCGCATCTGCTGAGTCCTCTACATAAACAAAATCTCTTCTAGCTTTTATGTTACCCAAGTTTATTTTACTTGATTTAGATAATTGAGACATCGCTATAGGAATTATATAAGGATGAGTTTCTCTAGGTCCATATGTATTAAATTGTCTTAAAATAACAACTGGAGCTTTTTTTTCATGAAATAAAGTAAAACATACTCTATCTGCAGCTAATTTACTTACTGCATATGTAGAATGTGGTAGTGTTGGATGATCCTCATTCATAGGTAATTGTTTTGCTGTTCCATAAACTTCTGAACTTGAGTATTGAAGAACCCTTTTAACACCAGTTTTTACAGCGGACATAACTACATTTAATGTTCCTAAAGAATTAACTTCAAAAAATTCATGAGGGATCTTATAAGAATCAGGAATATATGGTAAAGCAGCTAAGTTAAATACAAAGTCTACTTTATTATCTTTAAAAATTTTATCTAAATTTTTGTCTAAAATGGTGCCGTTTATTATTGTTATTTGTTTTTCAACTTCTTTTAAATTATTTAATGAACCACTTCTAAAATTATCGAGTACAATTACATCAGCTCTCTCTTTAAGTAATCTTCTTACTAAAGTAGATCCTATAAAGCCAGCACCGCCTGTTACCAAAACTTTTTTATCTTGAAGATTCATGTTACATGGTTTTTACTAGAAATGTATTTAAATCTTTTGTTTTTAATTATGTTATGGGATCTAAGTCGATAAAAGATAAATTTATTTATATTCCAGTCATTGTCCTTAGTCTTTATTTAATAATAAGATTAATAGACAAAGCTTCCATAATTAACTCCTTTCCTTTGGATTTTGACAATGATATTTCTTCTTATTTAGCATACTTATTTTTTTTGGCAAAATGTGGTTGGAATAATCTTTGTGGATATTGGTATAATGGTATAATACCCTTTCAATCATATACCCCAGGATGGTTCTTCTTTACATTTCCAATTTATATTTTAACTAACAAAGTTACTTTATCTGCTTATATTTCATTACTTCTGATTACTTTATTAAGTTTTTTAGTTATAAATTCTATTGGAAAAATTAAAAATTATAGTTTAGTCAAGAGATTTTTTATTTTTTTATTTTTATTTGGTAACCCAATAACTGTTGGAAATTTTATAAGACTTGGGAGACTTCCCGAGATGATGGGTTTTCTAACTTTTATGACTTTATTTTTGTTTTTTATTTACTATTTTAATAAGAAATTAGATCTCAAGTTTCTAATTTTCTTTTCGATAGTCTATTTCGCAATAATCATATCTAGCGCACATTTTGCTGTATTATCACAAATTTTAGTAATATCTTTTCTTATTATTAGAGATTACAAAGAAAAAATTAAAATAATTGCTGGAGCATTTTTAGGAATAATCTTTTCATCTTTTTGGTTACTAGATTTTTTAAAAAGCAAATTTTTTGGGACTTTGGGAGATTATTCTCCTTTAGGTAAATCTCAACTTCTATTATTTACTAAAGAACATTTATTAACTAATTTGGCTTTAATTATTGTTCCATTAATTTTCATCTTTGTTTTTTATTTTTACTACAAACAACATAAAGAAAACAAAAAGTTAATTTTATTTTATACACCAGTTTTAGTATTATCAATACTTGTTTTTTCTAGAGCAGTAACTATAATCCCGATTTTAAATGATTTGCCATCTGATCCATATTTAGAATTTATTTTGTTTTTTACCCTAATATTATTTTTTGATACAAATTTATCACTATATAAAACTAAATTTATAGATTTTATAAAGATAATAAAACCAACAATAGTTTTACTACCTATGTTATTAGTAATGATTTCAATCTTTTATACTCCTTGGAGTAGAGGATACACAAAATTAGAATATGACACGTTAAATCTTATGTCAAAAATAGATGATAAATTCATTATTTACGGAGAGGTCTATCCAACTTCATATGCCGCAGCTTATTATTCTTATGCTCCTATATACTTAAATTTATCAACGTCTTCTGGTTGGGCTCCTATTACAAAACCTAAATCTTATTACGAGTTGTTATCAGAATCTAAGAACGCATTAAATAATTTAGATTGTAAAAATTTCAAATCTTTGGTAGCAAAACTTAATACAACTAATTTCATAGGCTTTAAGGATTTTTGTTCTAATTTAAAAAAATGTGGATTAATTAAGATAGAAGAAAGAGAAAATGTTTGTTTATATAAAAAGTAACATCAATTGTAATAATAAAATATTTTTTGTATACATTACTCTAAATAGAATATTAGAAACTTTTTTAAGGAGTTAACTTATAAAAAAAACATGGTACTAGCAGACATAACACCAATTCCATTTATATGCGCATTTGTAAGCTTTTTAGTAGTTTGGTATACAACTCCCTGGTTTATTCGTTATTTGAAAAAAATAGGTTTAGTTGTAAAAGACATGAATAAAAAAGACTCTCCTTTAGTTCCTTTGTCTGGAGGTATTACAGTAATGTCAGGAATCTTCATTGGTCTAATGATGTTTATTTTCTTTTGGACTTTCTTACCTGAAAATTCTGCTTTAACTATAGACTCAAAATCTTTATTAATATTATTTGCTTCTATGACAACAATATTATTAATTACATTCATTGGTTTTGTGGATGATATTCTAATTAAGAAATCCAAAGAATCATCAATTGGGCTAAAACAATGGCAAAAACCATTACTTACTTTAGCAGCAGCTATTCCTTTAGTTGTAATTAACGCTGGTTTTACAAAAATTTGGATTCCTTTTATAGGATCAATTAACGTTCAGTATATTTATCCATTATTGTTTATTCCATTGGGAGTAGTAGGGGCTGCAAATATGGTTAACTTATTAGGAGGAATTAACGGGATAGAAGTTGGAATGGGTATTATCTACACAGGAATGCTTGGTTTATATGCTTATAGTAATGGAAGATTTATAGCTGCTTTAATAGCATTACTAACATTTGTTTCTTTACTTGCATTCTTTTACTATAATAAATATCCTGCTAAAATTTTTCCTGGAGACTCATTAACGTATTTATTAGGAGCAGTAATAGCAGTAATAGCAATTATAGGTAATATAGAAAAAGCAGCTTTAATTGCATCTATTCCTTTTTTCATGGAGTTTGTTTTAAAAGCAAGAAGTAAATTTAAAGCACAATGTTATGGTTACTATAAAAATGGGAAAGTACAATCTTTGTATAATAACAAAATTTATTCTTTAGTTCATATATTTACAAGAAAAGGATTATACACAGAGAAACAAATAACATACATTTTTATGTTTATCGAGCTTATATTCTGTAGTTTAATATGGATAATTTAAGATGATAAAAAAATTTCTGAAATATAGTAAAGAAGATAGTTTAATTCGGGATAGTATAACTTTCTTTTCAGCATCTATGATTTTAAATATAACTGCATATTTATTTCATTTATATATGGGTCGCGTATTAGGACCATCAAGCTATGGCATTCTTGGTGCATTATTATCAATTACTTACATACTTAACGTACCTTTAACAGTAATACAAACATCAGTAACTAAATTCGCTGCTCAATACAAAGCAAAAAAAGAAATAAATAAAATAAATACATTATTAATTTCATCAATAAAAAGACTTTCTATTTTTGGAATTATAGGAACAATTATTTTCTTTATTTTAAGTCCTCTAATAGGATATTTCTTACATATCAAAATAGAATATTTATTCATTTTAAGTCCAATAATAATCTTCTCATTACTTTTACCATTAACAAGAGGAATTCTTCAAGGACTGCAAAGATTTAATAGTTTAAGTCTTAATATGATTCTTGAAGGTTTAATTAAACTAAGTTTAGGTATTTTACTTGTTTACATGGGTTTAAATATAGGAGGAGCTATTCTTGCTATAATTTTTTCTTTTGTAATAGCTTTTTTCTTAACTTTTATTCCTTTAAAACAATTTTTAGTAATAAAAAATATGAATATAAATACTAAAGAAATTTATAACTACACAATTCCTGTTTTGATAGCATTAACAAGCCTAACATTTATTTATACCATAGACATATTTATAGTAAAACATTTTTTTAATGAGATTGAAGCAGGTTATTATGCAGCTCTCTCTTTAATAGGAAAAATAATTTTCTTTGGAACTTTTGCTATAGCCAATGTAATGTTTCCAAAAGTAGCAGAAATGCATGCAAGTAATAAACCTAATAAAAAAATTATGAATAAATCTTTGTTGCTTACATTAACTGGTGCTTCTATTGCAGTTATAATTTATTTTATATTTCCTAAACTAATAATCACACTTTTATTTGGAAAGGATTATTTGGGTATATATAAATTAGTAGGGCCTTTTGGTCTTGTAATGGCTTTATTCTCTTTAGTCTATCTCTTATCACTTTATAATCTATCTATACATAAGACAAGATTTATTTATATTTTAATTTTGTTTAATATTTTAGAAGTAATATTGTTATTTTTATTTCATAATACTTTAACTCAAGTTGTCACTATTCTTGTTACATTAATGATAGCCTTATTTATTATTCTATATTTATACACAAGTTTAATAACCAAAAATGAAAAAACTATCTATAGTAATACCAGCATATAACGAAGAACAAAGAATTATAAAAACATTAAATGAATATTATGAGTTCTTCAATAATAAATTTAAAAACGATTTTGAAATCATAGTTATAGTAAATGGAAGTACAGATAAAACAATAGAAATAGTAAAGACTTTCTCAAAAAAAAATAAAAATTTAATTTACAAAGATATAAAAGAAAAAATTGGTAAAGGCGGGGCTATTTTAGAAGGATTTAAAATTGCTCAAGGTTCTTTAATTGGATTTGTAGATGCTGATTTAGCTACTTCGCCTAAATCGTTTTATGATTTAATAGATAAAATAAATGACTATGATGGAATTATTGCTTCAAGATGGATGAAAGGTTCTAAAATAAATATAAAACAACCGTTATTAAAAAGAATTGGAAGTCGTGGTTTTAATTTTCTAATAAGGATTTTATTTGGATTAAATTTTAAAGATACTCAATGTGGTGCTAAATTATTCAAAAAGCAAGTAATAAAAGATGTTTTAGAGGATTTAACAATTACTAGATGGGCATTTGATGTTAATTTAATTTATTCTGTTTTAAAGAAAAAATATAAAATTAAGGAAATACCCACAGAATGGAATGCAGTTAAAGCATCTCATTTTAATTTATTCAAAGCTATTCCAGAGATGGCTCTAGGTTTATTAAGATTACGTTTAGTATACTCTCCATTTAAGTTTATAGTTAAAATATATGATAAATTACCAGGATTTTTAAAATTAAATCACTATCTAAAATGATACCCCTCAATTATATTCACAAGACTATTAATATTCCTGGTTTCATAGTTTAATATTTCCAGTTTTAGCAGGATTAAACGTTTTATTTGTGGGCTCTTTAAGAAATAATCCTTCTATAAATCCAATTCCGTAAGCTACTTGTGTAATTGCAGTAACAATTATTACTGGGAAAAACAATCTCAAACTTTTAGATCTTATACCTGTAACGATTAGGAATAAAATATATACTATCAATGTTCCTATATATAGATATAATATTGGAGGATAGAGTATAGAAATTAAACCACCAAAAAAAAGCCATAAAACAAAAAACGAGGGAATCATAAAGATTATTCTAAATGAATGTTTAGGATAATTTTTAGTAAGGAATGCTCTCCACATCCCCCAAAAGAATGTTTGTTTAAGATGATTCTTAAGATTGTTTCTCGGATGATGGTAAACTATTACCTTAGGATTGTAGATTATCTTTTTACCTTTGTTAACTAAGGCATAACATAATTGGTTATCTTCTGCTCCCCAGGATTTAGAATCAAAACCGCCAACCTCAAGAAAGTCCTTTTTCCTAACAAGGAAGTTGCATGTAGGCCAATCATCAATTTGTACTACTTTAGAAAATCTTTCATACCTCATGCCTATCTTTTTAGAACTTAATGCATAAACCTTACTAGATACTTTTTGAAAAAAGGTGGATTCTTTCGGAATAAGTCCTGGTCCTCCTACGGCAGAGATGTTTTTATCTTCAAAAATTCTTGATGCTTCTTTCAACCAATTTTTTTCGGGATAAGCATCATCATCTATGAACGCAATGATTTCTCCTTTAGCAAAATTAACTCCAATGTTTCTCGCTTTTGCAGGATTAACTCTTCCAGAACTTATTATTCGAGTTTTATAAAAATCTTTTTTCTCAGAACTTTCAAGTATAACTATAATCTCAAAATCTTTAAACGTTTGATTTTTAAATATTGGTAGATGTTTAAGAAGGTAATTATTTAAGTTTCGAGCAACAATAACTACTGAAAATTTTACCATTCCAATTCTCCTTTTTCCCAGAAACTATACTTATCAAAACCTAGTCTTTGATGTTCGAGCCAGTAAAATAGTGGGCCACTTGTAATCACTTTTTTAACAACCTTAATCATTTTTTTACTAACGTTGCTACCATAGATTTTTTTAGCTCCACTCATCTTTTTGTTTAAGTTTTCATTTTCATATACCTCCTTTACTATTTTATAGACTATATCTTCTCTTATTGGTGGGGCAATTATATTAGAACCTAAGAATACTGTTTCTGGCCTGTCTGTATTAAATCTTAGTGTTACGGTTGGAATTCCCAGGGCATTTGCTTCTTCCTGTATACTCCCAGAATCTGTTGCTATAACTCTACATTTTTTCATTGCGGCTATAACATCCAAATAATTCGGCCAAACTAAAGAATATATAAAATTGTCATGTTTCTTTACAAGTTCATTTATAATTTCTCTAAAACCAAACTCGTCTATCGCCCTCTCTGTTGCTCCGAGAGAGATAAAAAGTATATTTTTTCCTTCTTTTACGAGCTTTTCTATTGCCAAAATTAATGATTTGAATCTTTGTTTGGATGAGACATTTTCTCTTCTGTGTATACAAAATCTTATAAAATTTCCTTCCTTTAATTTAGGATACTTATCAAATATCGTACTCTTAGCAATTTTTTTTTCAGTAATTCTAATTATATCTACTACAGGATTCCCTACAACAAAAATCCTCTTTTCGTCATATCCTTCTCTTACTAGATTTTTTCTATTTAGTTCTGTTGGAGCAAAATGTATTCCTGCAGAAGGGGCTGATGCTCTAGTATCGAACTGTTCTGGATAAGGTTCATAACTCCCTTTTCTCCATCCTTTAGGTTTTTTAAGATTTTCAAAATAATCAACAACGTCAAAATTTTTCAAGAGTCCAGTGATTATTTTGTTTGGAGGACTCATAGTTCTTAAACCTGCTTCAATATGGACTACGGCAATTCTATTTGCAAAACTGGCTACTCCTCCAGCCACTGCAGTAGTTGTATCGCTGTATGTATAGGGAATTATTTTTTTATTTATCTTTTTGATATCATCTATGACTTCACCAAATCTTTGAATTATTTGTGATTGTTGCTCGTGTAGCTTACTTCCCTTTACATTTAGATTTATATCTGGGTCTATATCAAATTCTACTTCTAATCCTTTTGAAAGTTTCCAATCATAATGCTGCCCAGAATGAACAATTAGTAAGTTTTCTTTCTGTTTTTTTAATTCAAGAATCAGTGGAGCTTGTTTAATTATATCTGGTTTTGTAGCTATAAGCACAAGATGTATTGGTCTTTGATCATTACGTAACCTTTCTAATGTTCCTGGTTTTACTGTTATATTTTCATTCATCTTATTAGTAAAAAGGGTGTTCTTTTTAAAGATTTAGTTTTGCTTTGGTTTAGTTGAAAAAGTCTAAATTCTTCAAAATTATGTTGTATGTGATAGTCATATAATATATCTCGCCTTTCTATAGTTCAGAATTGTTGGTAAGTTCATTAGGGGAATTTTAAAGATTATTTTTATAAAATTCTATTGTTCTTTTTATTCCTTCCTCTAAAGAAACTTTAGGGGTCCAACCAAGTCCTTTTAAATCTGAATTATCACAAACAAAATCTTTTATTCCAACGGCCTTATGAAATTCTGGTGGTTCTATGACATTAACTTTCGTATCAGGTATTTGTTCTATTATAATGTCTATTAATCTTCTAAATTTTACATATTCTCCTCTGCCAACATAATAAACTTTATTTTTTTGACCTTTTTCTGCGAGTGTAATACAAGCATCAACTGCATCATCAACATAAAGATAGTCTCTAAAAAAATTCCCATTATTATATAGTTGAAGTTCTTCACCTTTTACAGCCTGATTTATCATAAAGTTAAAAGCTGCTTTTTTCTTATTATTTCCACTCTCAAAAGGACCAAAAACATTAGTAAACCTTGCAATTAAAGAATTTAAATCAAAAACCTCGTTATAAACATGGCAAAAATGTTCTGCAGCAAGTCTTGTAGCTCCATACAAACCAAGAGGATTACAAGGTGAATCTGCATTAACAGGAAGTTTATCCACATTTCCATTAACAAAAAATGTACTACCAAAAATAATTTTTGTTGTAGGATTAAAATTTTTACATGCCTCTAGGAGAGCTATAGTGCCATTACAATTTATTTCTATATCCTTATATGGTTCTCCCTCCTTAATGGCATAATTATCAACAGTACCTGCAAAGTGAAATATGTAATCTTTTTCCGCTACATCACTTTCACCTATATCCCTTATATCTTTTATTATCAAATTTACTTTGTTCTCAATACCAGAAATATTTTGTTTTTTATTGTAGGATCTTGATAAAATATAAACATTATCTTGATTTTGTATGTACTTTTTAGCTATATGACTACCTATAAATCCCATCCCACCGGTTATTAATATATTTTTTTTAGATGAACATTCTTCCATTTTAGTATATTAAAATTCATACAAAAAGCTTAAATAATTTACTATAAATAAAATAGATAAAATTATAAAATTTATGTTTGTATGATATATAAGGGGGGTATAAAAAATGGGTGTTTCTAAAGTAACAGAATTAGAAAAAAAGATATTAGAAAACAGGAATAAAATACTTGATGAAATTTCAAAATTCATGCAGCTAAAAGAGGAAAATAAAAAATTCATTCCAGGTAAGACTTTAATACAGTATTCAGGTTCAGTTTATGGAGAAGAAGAAGCAAAAGCATTTGTAGATTCATTTTTAGATGGCTGGTTTGGATTAGGTCCTAAAGGAGAAAAATTTGAAAGTAAACTTGCTGAAATAGTAGGATCTGGCTACGGAATTTTAACAAATTCAGGGTCTTCTGCAGGATTGTTAACAATTGCTTCTCTATGTTCATGGAAATTAGGTGAAAAAAAATTCAAACAAGGAGAAGAAATTATAGTAGCTGGAAATTCTTTCCCAACAACAGTAAATCCTATTGTTCTATATGGACTTATGCCTGTATTCGTAGACCCAGAATTAGGAACTTATAATTTAGATACAAATAAAATAAAAGAAGCAATTACACCTAAAACTAGAGCTATGTATTTGGCACACACTTTAGGAAATCCTTATAACATGTATGATTTAGAATCTATATGTAAGAAATATGGATTAATACTAATTGAAGATAATTGTGATTCACTTGGTTCCAAATTTGACGGTAAAATGACTGGCAGTTTTGGTGATTTTGCAACACATAGCTTTTATCCAGCTCATCATATAACCACAGGTGAAGGTGGGGCTGTTCTAACCAAATCAAATGATATGCAAAGAATAATAAAAATATTGAGAGAGTGGGGTAGAGGATGTTATTGTAGCGGTTCTAGTTCTAATTTAAAACCACTTGGAGAATGTGGTAACAGGTTTGATTACAAACTAAATAATATTTCATATGATCACAAGTATATTTTTGATGATTTAGGATTTAACTTAAAACCTCTTGAATTCCAAGCTGCGATGGGACTAGAACAACTCGATAGACTACAAAAATTTACAGAAACAAGAAAAAGAAATTTTAAAATGTTGGATGATGCATTCAGAAAATATTATGACATGTTTATTTTACCCAAATCTGAAAAACTTGCTGATCCTTCGTGGTTCGCATATCCAGTTACTATTAATACATCAAAAATTGATAGATATGAAATGGTAAAATTCTTTGAGGAGCAAAAGATACAAACAAGAGCAATGTTCTCTGGAAACTTAACTGCTCATCCAGCTTATCAAAATGTAAATTATAGGATTCATGGAAGTTTAGATAATGCTAATAGAACACTAAAAGATTCTTTTTTCTTGGGGGTATACCCAGGAATTACAGAAGAAATGATGAGTTACGTCATCAAAACACTTAATGACTTTATGGCTAATATAAAAAATGGCTAAAAACCCAAAAGTGAGTTTTATAATAGCTACATACCAAGGTGAAAAAACTTTCAAAAAATGTTTAGATAGTGTATTTTCTCAAAATTATCCCAAAGATTTAATGGAAGTATTAGTAATAGATGGTGGTTCAATTGATAACACTTTAAAGATAGCAAAAAATTACCCTGTAAAAATTTTTCATAATAAAAAGAAATACTCTGAAGGCAAAGGGATGGGAAAATCACAAGGTTTTGATAAGTCTTCAGGTGAGTTTGTATTATTTGTTGATCAAGATAATGTATTACTAAAAAAAAATTGGATTAAAAATATACTAAAGCCTCTTTTTAAAGATAAAGATATTTGTATTGTAGGATCAAAAGTAAGTATAGTAAAAAATGATTGTCTAATAAATCGTTATTTAAGTCTTGTAGGAGCAGACCCATTTATGGCGCCATTTAGCATTGATGGACAATTATCTTTTAATCCAAAAAAATTTAAGAGAATAAATAATTATTTAGTTTTTAAAATGAGTAAAAATAATTGGTATATCGCTGGCTCAAATGGATATGCGTACAGAAAAAAAGACATTAAAAAAATTGGAGGTTACACTCAAGATAGTGACATAGTATATAAGCTTGCATCATTAAATAAAAAATTAGCAATATGCTTAGATGCACCATTACATCATATTAATATACATAAAAATCTATCTGAATTTATTAAAAAAAGGAATTATCATTTTAAGTTTTTTATAAAAGAAAATAGTAAAAAAAGAGCTGTAGTTTATGTACAACCAAGTACAAAATCAAAGTTAAAAATGATCCTTTATTACGTTTCAAATCTTATTATTGTACCCAATCTATTTATAAGTATTAAAAATTTAATAAGGGATAAACAGCCTTTATGGTTACTGCATCCATTTATGACATTACTTAATCAACTAATTTATACAAAGATATTATTATTTTCTAAAGAAGGAAGGTCTTTTATTAAAGGTATTTTAAAATAGAATGACTCAAAAATTATAATCTTTGAATTGATAAATAACTATAACTGGTCTATCATTTTCTGTGTATGCTTGTACAGGAACTAAATGATCTTTATATTTTTCAGGAAATTGAAACGTCCATTGTTCTGATGGATAGTAACCTGTCAATATTAAATATTTAGGTTTTACTTGCTTAATTGACTCTATTATTTTTTCTTCAGTATCAGACATACCATAAACTTTTCTTTCTGTATAAAAAGTAAATGGTAATTGTTCATTATTACTCATTAATACATCATTAGGTAAAGTATTTTGTTTAAGCCAAATACCAGCAGCTGGTTCTTGACTATAAGTGCTAATCTTTGCTTTTGTTATAAAATCTGTATGTTTAATATGTAAATAACCATTGTAAAAAAGTAAAATAGTAATAACAACAATAGCAACGTGATGATTATATTTTTTAATAAATAAATAAATGTAACTTAATCCTTTAGAGATTATAAAAAATATTGGTACTGCCAATGGCATTAACCACCTATCTTCAGTTAATGCTCTTAATATAAATACAAAATAAATTAAGTATGTTAAAATCCATATAACATTAAAGAAATCTGCTTTTAGTTCTGTTTTTTTATCTTTAAATACATAATCAAAACCAATAATTAAATTAAACAATAATAAAGCACTACCAAATAAAAATATGATAAAAAATAACCATTCTGTAAACCATTTAAAGTATCCAAAAATAGCCCAAGCAGCAGAAGGATTAGTTCCAGTTTCATAACTAGAAATAAAAGCAAGAGGACTTCCAAAATTAATCCAATCATATATCAATAAAGGAGCTAATCCTGCTAATCCAATTAAAATTGTTAACCATAAGTTTTTATCTTTGATAAAATTGAATTTCTTAACAACAATTAAATAAATCCCAAATATAAGAACATAAATCCCAGCTAAAGGTCTAGTTATTACTGCTAATGCTAATAATAATGCTGATAAGAATAAATATCTCTTATTAGAATGAACTTCATAATACTTCCAGAAATAATAAATAGAAAATGTAGTAAACATCATAGCTAACGCATCTGTATGAATTCTAGTTGTATTAAAAATCAATAACCAAAATATAGCCATAATAAATGAAGCTAATAATCCAATTTTCTTATTGTACATCTCTTTCCCAAGCAAATAAGTAGCTAAAACTATTAAAACAGATGGAACTAGAATAATGAAGAATTTTACCCAAAATTCATTAAATCCAATTAAATAAAAAAATGATATTAAAACAGGCAACATTATTGTTCTTTGTGGATTTACATCAAGAGGAACTCCCATAACCCAATGCTTTGCTATGCTTAAATATTCACTCTCATCCCACCAAAATGCCTGATTTTTAGTTATAATTAAATAATATAACCTTATTATAAAAGCTAGCAAAATTATTCCAATTAATATTAAATTATGTTTATCTTTAAAGAATTCACTTATAGATTTTATTCTTTTTTCTATTGCATCCATTAAACTAATTAATTATGCTCAATATAAAAATGTTTCTTATTTATAATCTTTTTTAATTGCTTGAATTAATTCTTTTTTGGTAACTATAGCTGTTCCTACTTTTCCTACAACAATACCAGCCATATAATTAGCTAATTCAGAAGCCTCATATATGTTTAATCCTGAAGTTAATCCTAAACATAGTCCAGCTAATACTGTATCTCCTGCTCCAGTAACATCAGCTAATTCTTTTGCATTAGTTCCAATTTTTTTATTTTTATTCCCATCATAAACAAATAATCCATCTTTCCCACATGAGATTATTGTATACTGGGAATTTGTAATTTTTTGTAATTTCTTAGCTGTTTTTATTAAATTATTTCCATTTTTATAATCAATATTAGTTATTATTGAAGCCTCATGATGATTAAGCCTTATTACATTTGAGTTTTTAAAATAATTTACATTTTGAGGTTTAGGATCTATAAGAACTGGAACTTTATTTTTATTTGCCATTTTAATAATTTTTTGTGATAAATTTTTTGTTAATGTTCCTTTATCATAATCACTTATAGCAATACAATCTGCTTCTCCTATATATTTTTTAAAATCATCTAAAATCATATTTTCTAAAACTCTATTAATCTCATTTGTTTTTTCATAATCCATTCTTATTATTTGATGATTGTCAACCATAACTCTTTTTTTAAGTACAGTAGGTCTTCCATCATAACCTGCAATAGACTCTAAATTTATTTTTGCTTTATTACATAACTCATCTATTTTTCCTGCACATAAACCCTCTCCTATTACTCCAAATAAATAAGTTCCACATCCTAAAGAAGCAAGATTATTAGCAACGTTAGCAGCACCTCCCAAAAAATATTCTTCTTCTTTAACTTTAACTAAATGGGATGATGACGCTTCAGGATTTATTCTAGAAATCTCACCATAAACATATTCATCCAAAATGATATCACCTATAACAAGAATTTTCCTATCCTCAAATTTCTCTATAGCTTTTAGTAATTTATTCATTTTAAATCTTAGTTGAATCTACTCTTTCCCATGCATCACCATAATATTTTTGTTTTAACTTAGTATCATAAAACACAGTCATCCACATATAAAATCTAGCAAAGAATAATTTAGCAGTCCAATAAAATTCTTTTAGATTACTAGGATATTGTAAAGCCCAAAAAGTCCCATTTAAAATCTCATTCTTGAAGCTTTTAACACGAGGAAAATCAGGTGCATATTTAAGTAAAGTTTCATGTGCTTTTGCTGTTCTGTTCCTTTGTTTTAACCAATCTTCAAAATTATCAGGATTTTTAACGTAAACATTTGCTTCTTTAGCATATTTAACTAAATAACCTCTTTTCCAAAAATAATAAGGGATGATAGAATCTTCAGCAACATCTAAAGGTATTTGTTTTACAACTTTATTTCTAAATGCAAATAAATAACCAGAACACTCTAAGAATTTATTTTGATCTGATAGTTTTTTTCTAATTTTATGAGCCCCAGCGTCTGCCAATAAATGCGACCAATAACCAAATAAATTATTTTTACTATTTGAACTAACAACCCTTCCTGTAACACATCCAACTAATAAATCATTAAATTTATTTATAGTTTTGTTTACAGAATTCTCTCCAAGTAAAACATCACCATCAGTAAAAATTAATATACTATGCTCAGAATCATTAAATTTTTTAAATAATAAGTTTAAAGCAAAACTTTTTCCTGAGCCTGGGTCTTTAAAGTATTGAATATTTTTATGTTTTTTTTGATAAGCTTTAACTAATTTTTCAGCTTCTTCATCAGGTGCACTTACAATTAAATCATAATCATAATTAATTTCCTGTTTTAATATTGAATCTATAGTTTTATTTA
>CAYHUM010000006.1:0-31082 GCA_964359945.1 Candidatus Woesearchaeota archaeon
CAAAGTCTGAAATATCCTTAGAAAAAGTATCTGAAGTAGTATCTAAAGTAAAACTATCCTCATTGATTTCAATTTTAGCTTGTTTAGTTCCTTTTGTTTCTAGAGATAATTTTAAAATAACTCTAAATTCTCCACTAGTAACCATATCAAAATCATCACTATTTATACTAAATGTTCTAGACCAAATAGCAGCTCCTGTAGTTTTAGTAATGACTTTCATATTACTTATTAAAAAATCTCCTCTATCAATAACAAATCTTAATGTATTCTGACCTTCTTTTAAGTCATCTAAATCAAGATCTAAACTAGGACTAGAAGTAATGCAATTTAATGTTTGAGGTAAAATTAATTTATCATTTAAATAAACCTTAAAAACAGCAGCTCCTTCTAAAGAATTACAAAATATACTATAATCTAAGGATACGCTCTGAGCATTTTCAAATTCATTATTACTCATAACAAAAGTTCTTTCTTCTTGGCTATTTTCTCTTTCAAAATATTCTATAATCTTAACTTCATTTAAAGTATAGTGATTTTCTGCCCAAAAAGCAATTCCAGGACTAGAAGCATACATTCTTAAATTATTTACTTTTCTTAATAAATCTACAGGTAAACTAATAACTTCTACGCTACTTGTCCTTATTTTTTGTTGAAATACTTTTTGTCCATTTAACTCAACAATTAATTCTCCTTTAGGATTAGAAACAGTAAAAGACAAAATAGCTCTGTCTAAATCTGTTAAGTCCTCTACATTAAAACTTAATTCTTGGCTATTACTCCCAAATAAACTTTTACTTATACTTAAACTTTTAGCCAAATCAACAACAACAGGCTCTGTTTTAACAAATAGATTAACATCATTAATATTATGTTCTAATTTCCCTTTTTCAGATGGGCTTACTAATCCAGGACTTTCCAAAAGTAAAGTTCTTCCATCTAAAGTATCTCCATTAGTTGTTTGATTAAGAAGTTTCTCTCTTTCTCCAGGAGGTAAAAATAAAACATAAGCTACAATAAATAATGCAATTAAAGCAATTAAAACTGCTACACTACCTTGTGCTCTTTTCATGATAACCATATTTAAAAGTATAACTATATAAAGTTTACTAAAGAAAAGTGAATAAAACTTATATATTTACCATGTTAAAAACGATTATGCTACTAGATATATTTATTGTAATTATAGCTCTAATTTGGCTTGTTTTTGCTTCTATATCTGACATAAAAAAGAGAGAAGTTCCTGATTGGTTAAATTTTTCATTAATTGCTATAGGTATTTTTGTTTATTTAATACAATCATTATTACAAAGAACTTTTTATCCTTTAATTTATAGTTTTTTAAGTTTATTTTTATTTTTTATAATAGGAAATTTAATGTACTATACAAAACAATGGGGAGGTGGGGATGCTAAACTTTTGATTGGACTAGGAGCCTTATTTCCGATTTATCCTAATACATTATTTAATTTTTTAAATCCAATTATAAATACACCATTTCCTATAATTTTATTTTTAAATATTTTATTTATAGGAGCAATCTATGGTATTGTTTATAGTATTTATTTATCTACTAAACATAAAAAAGAATTCTTTAAAGAATTAAGTAAAATCCTAAAAGAAAGGAGATTTATATTGCTAAGAAAAGTATCTTTATTTTTAATTGTAGTATTAATTTTCTTATTAATAATAATAGATAACAATTTAATAAAATTATTATTAGGAGCTTTAATATTACTTATATTATTACTTATTTATTTAATAATTTTTATAAGAGCAGTAGAAAATGTTTGCATGATCAAAAAAATTCCTATTAGTAAACTTACCCCTGGTGATTGGGTTATGGAAGATATAAGAATAAAAAATAAATTAATCTATAGTTCTAAAAGTTACGGCATTCAAAATTATCAAATTTCTCAACTTAAAAAACAAAAGATAATTAAATTTGTTGTAATAAAAGAAGGAATGCCTTTTGTTCCCTCATTCTTAATAGCTTTTATATTAAGTATAATTTTCGGTAATTTTCTCGTTCCACTTTAAGGTATTCTAACTTTATTTCTAAATGTAATTTTTCTTTCTGGTCTATCTTGCTTAACTTCTTTTCTAAAACTATTACTAAAAGTTTTAATGATTTTATCTGCATCTCTCTCATTTAATTTTTTATTATTCCAAATAAAATTTAAACCATCATTTTTAAATCTAGGAATTATATTTAAAATAAAATGGTCTGTTCTCTGTCCAGCTATTTCTCCATTAGCTAAATAAATGTTCACGCCTTCAGCTTTTATAATTTTCATTAATTCTTTTGCAATATTATTAGCTAAATTAAAAAATTCTCTACCCTCATTTTCACTCATTTCAAAACTAGACTTATAATGATTCTTTGTAAATAAAATTACATGACCATTAGTAGCAGGATTAATATCTAAAACAGCTATTCTAAAATCATCTTCATAAATTTTATATGATTTAATTAAGTTTTGTGATATTAAACAAAATGGACATTGTTGTGTTTGGGATTTTTTTAAATATTCAATTTGCTCAGGAGTTAAATTACTCATAAATTGTTGTAATTTTAATCTTTGTTCTTCCTGAGGTAACTCAGAAATTTCATTTAATTCATTTAATTGTTCTTCGTTTAATTCTTCCATTTTACTTCATTGCATGCATAAACAAACATTCCTGCATTCCATGCTAAAGGTTGTTCTGCTTTATAAAAAAAACCTTTATATGGCATACCTTTCTTATAGATTTCATAAACTTTTCCATATTTAATTATTGTGTCTGCCATTTTATTTAAAACTTCTAATGCTTCTTTTTTCATCCCAATTTTATTCTTTGCTATTGCATCTAAACAACCTATCCATAACCAAGTTATATTACTATGATAATAAACAACGCCTGCAAGTATGAGTAAAGGTGAAACATGTTTTAGTTTATAATTTGGATGTGCTACCTTAGATGGAGTATCATTATTGATACCAAATTTCTCAATGTTTTCTTGTATTTTAATAGCTTTATTTTTATCAGCTAATCCAAAAATAATGGCAAGTTCATTTTCAGGAACACTAAAGTACTCATATCTTTTTTCATTTATCCAGTCTGTATAATAAGAACCATTCCAGAATAATTCATCTAAGTTATTTCCTAAATTTGATGTCCATGATTTATAAAAACTAAAGTCTTTTTCTAATTTTAAAACATTACAAATTTCACTCATACTTTTTAAAGCTCCGTAAAATAAAATGTTTGTGTAGAATACTTTTCCTTTTTTCTTAACAGAATCAGCCCATCCAGCATAATAATTCTCTTCTATTATTCCATCTTTATCAATGTCTTGAGAATTATTCCATTTTATAATTTTCTCAAGTTTATTAAAATTCTCTTTAGCAAAGTTATAATCATTACTTTTTTTTATATAATCTAAGAAAGAAATAATAAATATTGAATTTTGATCTGTGGTTATATTACCTAATTTATCTTCACAATATCTTGGCTTAATATCTTTTCCTTTTCCTTTAATTCCAGCCAACTTTAATATTATGTTATAAGAACCAATTCTCATAGGTAATTGTCCATCTTCTTTCATGTAATTCAAGAATAATTCAAACTGTTTTTTGCTTTGTCCAAAATCATTCAAACAATTACTGCCCAAAGAAGAAAAAAATCCATCTCTTGCCCAGTAATCATCAAACTGATGTTTCCCAGCTAGAATACCAAAATCAGAATAACATTTTCTTAATTCTGAGCATGCTATTTTGTAAGCATCATTTATTAGCATTTTAACCTATAGCTCTTCTTACATCTACAACTTCAACACTATTTACTTCATTTATTTTTTTTATATTTTCTTCCAAAGCTTCTGTACTACCTTTACTTTCATCTAAAACAAAAATAAATTTAATTGCTTTTAATCCAAATGCAACTGGTTCTAATTCAACTTTTCCTAAATCACCTCCAAATTTCTTTATTTTTTCTGAAACATTTTTTTCTATATTTTTTAAATTTGCACTAGGAGAAACAGGCATTACTTTTATTGTTATAACAACTTTAGCCATTTTAGTTTGGACCTGAAAAATGACAATTATGACATTTATATCTTGCAGAAATTTTCCTACAATGAGCACATCTAAGTATATCAACCTCAAGACAATTAGGACACTTAAATTTTACAGCTCCACTTATATTTGTTAATTTAGATTTACATGAAGTGCAAACCATTTCTTTCATGCAAATTTTAGCTTAACAAACCTTTATAAATATTGTGAAAATGCAAATTCTTAAATACACTTTTTTCTTGTTTTTTATGCCTCCATAGTTCAACCTGGATAGAACATAGCCCTGCGAAATTTGTAGAAAGGCTATAATCGGAGTTCAAATCTCCGTGGAGGCGTCTTAATAAAAATTAGCTTTTATTATTTTTAAAAAACCAAGAAAAATCTGTTCCCTTCCTTTTAATTTTTACTCTTTCTGCTAAAGCATGAATAATTATGGGTAAGGCAATAGTAGCATCACAGTAACACTGAATTAGTTTCCCTCCTGATAACTCTTTACCCCATGATATAGCTTCCTCAAATGTACATCCAGATAATCCCCCCCATTGTGGAGAATCTGTTGTAATTTGAATAGCATATTTATGGGGGTAATAAGTCTCATCAGTTCCTTTACGAGTAAGACTTTTTTTATTTGAAATTTTTCGATCTGCATATAAAAGATCTGCACAAGCAGCAAATAATTGAATAAAATCTTTAGGAACACCCCCACCAATATAAATTACTCCAGTATCCTTAATTTTTTCTGCTAAACCCACAAACTCAACGTAATCTTTTACTGAGTCTAAAGTAAAATTAAAACCTTTACTTTTTGCTATAAGTGCAGCATCTCCATATGGACTATCTATTATAGCAGGACAGAAAATAGGAACTTTATTTTCAGCTGCAACTGTAACTATACTTTTTATTCCTTTTTTACCTAACCATTTACCAAATAAATATAAAAATTCTCTTGATGAATATTTATAATTTTTATTAAGAGTTTGAATAAATTCAGCAATTAATTCTGTCATTTTAAGATAATCTGATTCTTTTCCATAAACATCATAATACCTATTCAAACCTTCTTTAAATAAAATTTCATTATCAACTAAATGACTCCCTTGTAAATAACTAAATCCCATAGCTTCAACTATATCTTCAGAAATATTTGCACCCGTAGATACTAAAACATCAATAAAATGATTTTCTAATAACCAATTAATTATTTTCCATTGCCCTGTTGTAGATAAAGAAGCAGAATAACCCAAGAATATAGTTAAGTTATTATCTTTAATCATTTCCTCAAAAACATTAACGACTTCAGCTAGTTTTCTACCTTGAAATCCTGTCTGAGACATGTCATTTAAAAGCTGGGAAATTGATTTAGGATTTTTTACTTCTATAGCTTTTACTTTTTTTTCTGGAATATAATTTTTAAGCATAAATTTAGTTTGTTAAACATCTATAAATATTTTTCCCTTTTTAAATCAATTTTCTCTAAAACTTGTAAATATTTGTCTTTGCCTTTAAACCAATTTTTTTCAGTTCTTTTAATAATTTTCTCTAATCCGACTGAATTTTTTCCCATAGAAATAGTAAATACAAAAAATTATATAAACTTTTGTGTAAATTAAAAAAGAAAATTATTCTTTAACATCACTTATTCCTTTTTCAGTTATGATGAATACAGATTCTTTTTCTGCAATGTATGGCGAATCAACCATTTTTGCTACCCTAGTACCTTTCTTTCCTTTTCTTAAATAAACTCTTGTAGTCATTCCGTGTCCAAGTACATGTCCTCCAATAGCTTCAGTAGGATCACCAAAGAAAACATCTGGGCGAGACATTACTTGATTTGTTACATAAACAACTAAATTGTGTGTAATAGACAATTTAAGTAATGCATGTATATGCTTATTCAATTTTTGTTGCCTATCTGCTAATTGTCCCCTTCCAGAAAAATCAGATCTAAAGTGACTCATTAACGAATCAACAATAACCAATTTTATAGGCAATTTATCTTTTTCAATCATATCTTTAACTTTTTCCGTCATTAACATTTGATGATCACTATTAAATGCTTTTCCAACTTTAATATTTTTAAGAGCAACTATAGGATCTATTCCCATTAATTCTGCAATTTGTTTTATTCTTTCTGGTCTAAATGTTGATTCAGTATCAACCCAAACAGTCATACCTTCAGCTCCACCTCTATCTCTGGGTAATTGAACATTAATTGCAAGCTGATGAGCTAATGCACTCTTTCCTGTTCCATAAGGCCCGTAACATTCTGTTATGCCTCCACTCTCTACCCCTCCTGCAAATAAAGCATCTAGAGCTTTACTTCCTGTTGATATTCTTAAGATGTTAGATCTTTGCTCAAGTAATTCATCTGCGGATTCAAAACCCATATCCATTTTATTTCTTGCAGAATTGATTACTTTACGTGCAGTAGCTTCTGTCATTCCTGCTATTTCTATTAACTCAGCAGGACTCGCAACCGCTATACTCATTAAATCATTAAATCCAGATTCGCTTAATTTTTCTGCTGTAGCTGTACCAACTCCCGGTAAATCCTCAATTTTAAATTCTCTTTTTTTTGTTTTTGTATCTGTAACCTCTTCTAATTCTTTTTTATTCATTTGCCTCATCCTCTTTTTCTATTCCTAATTCTCCTTGTTCTAAGTACATTTCTTTTAATGCCTCATTTAAAACCGTAATAACTCTAGGCAAATCATTTCTCCTTAAATTAATTACAGAATCTCTCCAAACCCCATCTTGTTTCCAACTTCTTCTTAAGCTAATTGTTTTAAACTCAAGTATGTTTCCATCTCTTTCTTTTTCATTAACCCATACAGCAGCTTCTATAGCTCCACTTTTCCATTTCTTTACTGGTCTATTTACCATTTTATCCTCCTTCATATTTCAGATTTTATTTCATTACGTTATAGAAACCAATTTAGAACGTCAAATTTAGACGCCCCCTATTCGGTTTCTATTTCACGGGCTTGTCTCTAAACCCCTATCTTCATTTAAGTTAAGATGTTTTTATTTATAAATCTTATGCGCACATACTGTCAAACCTGTCAATTGTCAGACTTCTAGAAAATATATATTACAATAAATATAATCAAAACTACAAATAAAACCTTCTCAAAAACCCCTCCAGTTCTAAAAAATCCTTTAATTCTTAATGTAGTGATAGGTTCCAAAAAATTCACTCCTTCTTTAGTTAAAGCATCCATTACTAAATGTCCTAAATAAGCAATAAAAATTACTAAGCCTATTTGAAAATTAAATATAACTCCAAAAATAAAAAATAAAATTAAAGGAATAAAAATACTATGAAATACTCCTCTATGTCCAAACAATTTCTTAAATATTAAAGATAAAAATCCAAATTTTCTTCCTATAAATGATTTTGGTTCATCTATATCCGGAAATAAACTAAAAAATAAAAATATGAAAAATAAAAAATATGTATTAACATCAAAGTAATTTCTTAATAATAAATATAATAAAACATTAAAAGCTATATGAGTATAAAACCTCATTTTATTCCAAATTCATTTCTTTACTTAATTCATCTGCTATTTCACTAGGACTTGGCTCATAAACATCATTAGCTATAAATTCAAGTCTATCAAACATATTATTCTTTACAACCCTTCCAAAAATCTGTAATTGTTTTCCTTCAAAATTTCTTTGTAATTCTAAAAACTTATCATTATTTCCTCTTAATTCTAATGTTTCCTCTTCTTTTAAATTCAATAACTTACTAACTAAATCTCTAAAGAATACAATTCTTAAACTTCCAGTACCATCATCAAAATACATATTAATAACAGTAGCTAATTTTTCTTGAACTGGACCATGTTCTTCACATACAAAACCTCCATCATCTAATCTAACTCTTTTATTACATAAGCTACAAACCTCATAAAACTTAGGCTCAAATAATTTTACTATAGTGCCAAGCAAAGAAACATTATCATTTTCTTGTAAATCTGCAATTTGTTTTTTATTAAAGTTTCTTACAAATTTAACTTCTTCTATTTTTTCATTTTCAGGATTAACTATTATACTAGCCCTACTTCCAATATGAAGTTCCTTAAAACCATTATTTTCTTTAGAATAAGAACTAATTATTTTTATTACGTCCCCAAATCTTATCTTACCTTCTTCTAATTCTTTTATTCTTTTTTCATCCCAAAGAACAACTCTTATAGTTCCTGTCTCATCTCCAATTAACAAAGAAGCAACTCTTCCTTCTCTTTTATCTGTCTTAAAGTTCCTTACTTCATTTATGCCAATAACCTTACCAGTAATATTAACATTGTTAAGACCCCCAATAACATCTTTTATTTTCAACTTCATAGGAACATTATCAAATAACTTAACATTAAGCTCATTAGCTACTATATGTGCAGCTCCTTCTTTACTTATTAGATCACTCAATTGTTTTAATTTTTTATCAATTCTAGAAGTAATTTCACTTTCACCTAATTTAGTTTCATTTTTTATTCTCTGAACAATTTCTTCATAACTTAATTTTATCATATTCACAACATAAAATTAGATAGTCTTTAAATACTTTATTATTTTGTAAAATAATTTAGGTAAATAATTGATTTTTCCATGAATTTTTAATATCAATGGCAAATTTAAAAACAGGTTTAATTATCTTAATACCATTATCATAAACTATAATTTCTTTATTAGTATTAACATCAAATTTTAAAATATTTCCATTTTTAATAATTTTTATGTCTAAATCTTTAATTAAACAATTATTATAATTATCTGTAATTAAACAATCTTTTTTATTCTTAATTTCATTCTTCAAATTTTCATATTTATTTAAATCAATAATATCTTGTTTAAAATTTGGTTTTATCTTATATACGAAATCAGAATTTTTTGTATTACCTTTCAAAACAAGTTCGTTTTTAGCATCTGCAACTATAAAATTATTTTCTATTTTTAAATCTTCATTACTATATTGATAATAATCTAAATTAGTATTAATATTATTTTTAAACAGTTCTATAAAATTTTCTTTAATCTTAGGTTCACAATCAGTATTAAATTCCCATACATAATAATCATCTATTTTTTTACAATTACTATCTAATCCACCAAAATTACTAAAATCATTTAAAGTTTTAAATTTAGCATACAAAGATTTTTTCTCTATCTCAAATATTTTCTTTTCTCCCTCATGATACTTTTCTATTAATGCAATTTGCGTACCTCCCAAATCAATTTCCAATGATTTTTTATTTGAGCTAACAATTACAGTAGTAAATGCAACTAAGACTATTAAAACAATGATTGCAAAGAAAAACATAAAAAATCCTTTCTTATTCATCTTAAATTACACCTCAAATCATAATCCTTAGAGAATTTAGACTTAATATAAAAATAATAACTAGGATTTAATTTAACATTTATTTTATTATTTAACTGATCCATATAATTAAATTCTGAAACAATTTTCCTAAAATCTTGAGTAGGTATACTTCCACTATATTTTCCTCCTATATTTTTATTATTTATTTCAAAACTATAGCAATCTCCATAAATTTTCTCAAATATCTTAGCTTTTTCTTCTATTAAAGTTTTAAATTTACTATCGTCCTTAAAATTATCTAAAGACCATAAATTAATCAAATAGGCCATATCAAAATTTTCATTGATTAAATTTCCATCTAAATCTAGGCTGATATTATTCCTTAAAAAATTCATTAAACTAATATCACTTCCAGATATACTTGAAGCTTGAATCAATTCTTTTTCTTTACCAAATGGAATAAAATTTATTAATAAGATTACATACAAAAATATTCCTATAAGTATAAATATTGTTATTGTACCAAAAATATCTATGATTGATATTGCAGCTCCCTTTTTATTCATTTTTACTCACTACTGCAATATTTAAAATTCCTTCTTTAATCTCATTATCATAATACAAAACATAGTATCTATTAAAATCACATTTGAAATTCTTCACTTTTATACTACAAAATGGAATTTTCTTAGCTAAATCTTCATTATTCATTTCTACTGTTTTAATTACATTACCATTAACATCTGATAAATTTACTAAGTAACCTAGTCCTTCTTTATATTGCATACAGTTATCTAAATTCTGTTCATTAAATTTCTTTAAATCAATAATTCCAGGATAAACTTTAATTTCATCATTATAAGCTAAACAATCGTCAGAAAACAATAATCTATTATTTATTACATAACTATCTAGGTTTTTAATATCAACTTTTCTTGATGTGTACGCATTAACTCCAAAATAAATCGCTATAGCTACTAGAAAAATCATAAATATTATAGGAATCTGTCTTACTATATCATATGAAACTCCTTTTTTATTCATTTTACCTCAAAATTATCTTCTTTACTAAATTGAATTAATTGATTATTTTTTATATTATAAGTAGACTCTAAATATTTATTAAAAGCACAAATAAATTCAGATGTACTTTCTTTTGGAGTTCCTTTTTTATTCACAAAAACTTTACATAGCTCACTGCTAAAGCTTACCTCTAAATCCTTGTTTACATTACTATAATTTAATTCAACATTATAAGGACTTGCTAAGATTGTATCGTGAGTTAAAGCTAGATCTATGGCCATTGATTTTTGTCTAAATAAAGTATCATTAGAAGATTTTGTTACAAAGTAAATTAAAAGTATAAGTAATGATACCGCTATTAATAGTTCTAATAAAGTAAATCTTAATCTTTCATCAGGATCCATAATCTAAGAAATCATTAAAACCTCTTTATATAATTTCTTAAAATATAAAAACACTACTCTGTAATAAATAAATTTAAAAAACTTACTGATATAAGTAAAAACATGTCTTTATCTAAAATTATAAAACCAATAGTGGATTTAAGTTTAGTAGGTAGTTTACTATTTGCACCTATAAAAGCTTATTCTTACGGAGCTTTAAGAAATGGTTCATGGGATCATTGGATTAAAAATAAAGTTAATATTGGATATGAAGAAAAAGACTTTAATAATGGTTCAACTCATGTGTATATAAGTTATGTTGCCTCAAAAATCCTAGAAACACATGAACTAAGAGTAGAACTACAAAATTATATACATGATTTTATAAGAGGTGCAGTAGTTGAAGATAGTTTACACAATTATGTACTTAGAAGTTTCCAACATTTTTATGATTATAGAACTCATAAAGGTCTAAATCCGAGTAATATTATATCAACTAATCCAGACTACAATATCAAAGATCTAAATTTAATGAGTAGTTTAGAATGGGCATTATCAGATGAAAATCAATTTAACTTCAATAATTCTATTAAACACTATCTTGAAGGAAATCTAAAAGAAGCTTACAAATGTTTAGGAGCAATTTCACATTTATTTCAAGATTTAACTGTTCCTGCACATTCAAGAAGTGATATTCATCCAGAGGGAGAAAGTTATGAGAAATATTGTGATAAGGTTTACAATATAGAAAATTTAAGAAATAAACAAATTCCTAAATTACCTGAAATTAAACCTCTTGTTCTAAATTCATTACCTGATTATTTTAATTATATCTCAAGTATTTCAGGAAGATTTCCTAGTGATCAAAGTCTTCCTAAGAATAAAACTTATCTTAGTGAATCAGATTTAGCTTATTATGCAGAAACATTAATACCCTTAGCAATAAGTTCAACAGCTGGTTTTTTAGAATTTTTTTATGATAAGATACAGGAAATAAAATCAAAAGAAGATTTACCTGAAAAAGAAAGTACAATAAATAAAAATAATGTTGAATCAATAATAGAATCATTAAATAAAAGTAAAATTCTAATAGACAAGCTAGTTTGGGTTGATGAAAATAGAATTGCTATGACAAGTTATGGTAAATTACAAATTATTGATGTAAATAATAAGACTAAAGAAGAAAAAAATATAGGAAATGTATATGCTCATAGAGTTTCTTTTTGTAATGATGGTTCAGCAGCCATAGTTGGAGTAAAAGATGGTTATTGGTATTCATTTTTACTTGATGAGAAAAATCAAAGATTAACAAAGATTAGCTCATGTGATGATATAAGTTCTATAGCTATTTCAAAAGATTGTTCTAAAATAGTTTATAATGTTCAAGATAAGATTATTGTAGCTGATCCACAAACATTAGAGGAACAAATAGTATTCGGTAAAAATTATAATGGAACACCATACTCACCTAATTTTTCAAAGGATGGTAAAAAAATCCTTTTTAGTCTGCATAAACATAATGAAAAATCTATTTGTATTATAAATTCTGATGGAAGTAATTTAGAACAAATTCTTGTAGGTAATTTTTCTATGCCTATTTGGAGAAATGATAATGAAATTTTAATGAAAAAAAATTTGGGGGGAAGTGGAGATGTTTTCTTATATAATTTAAAAAACAAAGAACAAAAAAGAGTTTCCTTTAACACTATAGATGAATCTAGTATTAGTGTTTCTAATGATGGTAATCTTTTATTAATATCTGGACAGCGTGAGAGTGAATTAATAGACTTAACTCAATTTGATAAATGATTAACCTGTCCTAAATCTTTCTTTTATTTCATCATCAGCTATTTGAATAGTAATATCATTACCTCTCTTATTTATATATAATTCAACAGTCTCCCCATCTTCTACTACTACATAATTTAAAGAACTTGTTTTAAAATTAAGATTATCATAAGCCTTACATAATTCTTCTTTTAAACATTGACCATTAAACTTTACACAACTATTTTTACATATAGCTAAACATCCTTTGTCTTTACAATTAGTTGGTCTAATAAAATTACCAGAATTGCTTAGACTATCATCAAAAACAACTAATAAAGAACTTTTTTCTATGTAATAAGGTAAAATATTTTCTGCATTTTCTTTAATTAGCATATCATCTATTACACCAGTTAAAGTAGCAAAGTTCTGAATATTTTGTCTATCTGGACTACTTGAAAATATACCTAAAAATTTAACAATAACAAAAATTAGTAGTAAAACTCCTACAATAGCCGCAATTAGTTCTATAATCTCGGTTGGAATAATACCTAAAACCTTACCTCTTTTATTCATATCAAGAAATAAATTTATTTACTATATAAATATTTATGTTAGTGCAATCTTAATTAAATTACTAAAAGCATTAGCTAATTGCCCAAATTGACTTTGGAATAGTATAATAACTACAATCAAAACAAGCAAAGCAATAATCCATAAAACAATAGTTCTTAAAGCAAGTTCTTCTGCTTTTTTATTTAACATTTTATACTAACAATCAATTCCGGGACAAGGAGTATTTATTGGAGTATCATAACAATGAAACTCCTTATATCTTTTTGCATCTTCGTCCTCATAATCTGCATAACCGTTACCGTCTGAATCTATCTTAAAAATAGTTTTACAATAAACATCTTTTGCATTAGTTTGCTGTGCTAGTATGCATTTGGTTTTACAAGTTTCAATAGCAATAGAAACATCAGTACCTTTAATCTGTGGATTAAATATATTCCTTATAGTCTCAGAAATTTTATTAAATCCTCCTAAAAAGAATATAGAAACTACAATTAAGACTAAAATGACTAGTATAGCAATAATAATAACATTCATAGAAAGTTCAACGCCTCTTTTATTTCTCATAATTAACACCTTCAATTACCTTAATATTACTATTATTTAAACATTTTGGTTAACATAGCTCAATACTTTTTAAATAATTAAGCCATTCTTTAGATGCATAATTAATCTTTGGCCTAGGTATTTCAGATAAAGTATCTAAAGCTTTTTCTTCTGTAACAAAACATATTCCATTACTATTTTTGTATAGGTATAATACATCCTTAGCATTTAATAGGGTATACTCAAAATTCTTGCCTCCTACATCAAAATTTGAATTATCTCTCAAACTCATAATGTTATCCTTAAAATAAATTGTAAGACTATCTGATTTAAGATTATCATTAACTAATTTTTTATCTTCAATTTTACTTAAACAAATAGGATTTATTTTGATTTCAGTACTTTTAATTATTTCTTTACTATTTAGATTTATCAATTCTATTTTCTTATTGCTAAAATTAATAGCATATGGATTAAATAAGGTAAATAATTCCTTAGAGCAAGCACAATTTGTTTTACTTGAATCAATACATGAATTATACATCTTAGTGATATTATCAAAATAATTCTCAGAGTCTTTTAATTTAACTTTATCTTCATAACTTTCTGTTTTTACTAATCCAAAAAATTTCTTAACTGTAGGCCAAGCATTAGATGTAAAAAATATTATGATAAAAATTAAGACTAGTAATAAAATGATAGCTTTCACTATAACATCTCTTTCCACTCCTTTTTTATTCATTTAAGCTCCTCCAAATTTAAGTATTCTGCCTAAACTACTAAATAACTCAGAAAAACTACCTTTAGACATAATAAATACAATTAATAAGAACACTAGTAAAATTATAGCAATAATCAAAATGATAATAGTCTCTATACTCAAATCACCTTTTTTCATAACTTAAATAAGAAATAATTAGTATATAAATTTTGGTATAGCAAGTTTTTTAAGTTTTTTTATCTTAGATTTTTATATGAAATTAGAAAACATAATTAAGAAATCATTTATACCTCTACTAGCTTTTAGTTTAAATTGTGGTACTAGTGTAAATATGTCTACTCCGGAAAATACAGTAGAAACAGTTTATAAATTTATAAAAAATAATAAAAATCCTCTAAAATACGTTGGATATAATGAAAGTCATGGTAGTTATAATTATCTCTATGATGATAAACTAAGTATAGAAAGGGCTAAAATAAAACCAGATGAATCTTCTATAAGATACCTTAAACAAAGACTAGGTAATTCTATAAAGATTTTTGATGGGGATATTAAAAAATTCTTAGTAGGTAGTATAGATTGTTGTCCCGCTCAAGTTGAATTAAATTTTGAAAAAGATAAAGAAGTCTGGGAAATAGGTTTCCATTTACAAAAAGAAAAAGATGAAAAATACCACGTAATCCTAATTACATCTCAAGGTAGAACAAATGTCCAATACTAAAATAACTAATTTATGCTACTACATTGTTTAACTATTTCTGAAGAATCCGTTAGAGCTAATCCTGGATGATATTCCGTTGCTCCTGTTGTTAAAAAAAATCCTTCCGTTAAAAAGAAAGTAGTACCTGCTGCTACAAGAATATTTACTCCAGGTATTGAGTAAGCTACAACAGCAACTGCTATAGAACCAACAATTCCCCATACTCCTCCAGTACCAAGATTTTTAATAAAATCTGCATTTTTATTTGCTAAAAATATAATATATTGATCTTGTGAAGTTGGAATTTTATCAACTAGGGGAATTCTATTAGTTTGTATGTTTTCTCCAGAGAAATATTCCATATAAGTTATATTTCTAGTTGGAATGTTAGTTTCATATAAATAATCACTAAATCCAGAAATATAATCATACTGCTTCTTAACTTTATCATCAAAACTCATTCTCGAACATATAAAACACCATGTATCACTTTTACCGAAATCAAAATCATCCAAAAAATCTTTTTTTCCTCCTCCAAACTGTTTCCAGCAGTAAAACATTTCATTAGCAATAATTTCTTTTATTTTTTCTTCATCTATATTTTTAAGTTTAACAACAGAAGTTTTACATTGAAGATTTCCAGCTAAACTTTTACCTAAAAGCTTAATTTGTGCCTTTGTGTTTACGCTTTGTTCACATGCATTTCTATTTACTATGTTTTCACCTTCTGGTTTAAGTACTCCTATAGCATAAAGCACTCCAACAAGTATTACTACAGACATAACTAGTAAAATTATAGTTTCAAATTCTAATCTAGCTTTTTTATTCATTTTAAAAATGAAACTCCTTTAAATATGATTAAAAATAAGATTATAGCAATGATTATAAATATAACTAAGTAAATAAGTTTACTAAACATTTCATCAATAGCACCTTTTTTATTCATTTTATATTGTTCCTATTGCTGGCAATATTGAACCAGCTAAAGCATTAAATATTAAGATTACAAGTAATGCTATTAAAATATATAAAGCTACACTAAATCTTAAATTCTTTGCTAGACTATATTGTGCATTTAGTTTATCTACTCCATTTTCTATGCTATTAGCTAATATAGTTAATATTATCACAATTTCTATTAAATACAATCCAACAACTAATTGAAAGAAATAGCTAGGAATTACATCTTTAAGATCAAACAAATTTGTAATAGCATCTAAACCACTGGGAAATTCTTCTGTATTACTCAACGCTCCTGTACTTAAATCTTTTAATTTACCTAAAATATTTACAATTAAGGAAGCTATACCAACAACTATTCCAGCAATTACGGGAGCTAAAAAAGAAATTTGACTTTTCATACTAGAGATAATATCAGACAATAAATCCTTTAGTCTTTCATTTACTGTATTTATATTTTTTATATAATTTGAAATGCTAACTAAAGACTGAGAAACAACCCTTGCACTCTTCTTAGAACTTTCAATTAAAACTTCCATTGACGTTTGAATTAGTTTACTTGGATATTGTAAAATAGCTCCATTTTTTTCATTAAATATGGCATTTTTTAAATCCATTCCAAGATTAGTTAAATTTATACTAACTAATTTAAAGAAATTTCCAGTAGGAGTACCATGCATATTTTCCCCAACTTTTTCAAAAGCTAGTTCTGCTGGTATGCCTTCTTCTATCCTATTACCTAATTGAAATAAAGAACTTGCAAATTCTTTTTCTAGATTCTTAGTCTCATTTCTTTGTTTAATTAAATCTTTAGTTTTACTTTTATAATAAACACTTAATCCTATTGCTAATCCTAATGGAATAAACAAACTTAAGATTAATGCTCCTGTCCCATAAGGCCCTGCATTTTCTTTATAATCCAAAAATTTACCTAATCCCAAAAAACTAGGATCACTATTTGCATCATAACCAATATAAAGAATTAATGGTAATAATCCTATAACACAAAACACAGAAATAATCAATGCAGCTAAAAATAAATTTCCTTTTTTTCTTACTAAAAATTCACTTTCCCCATATCCAGTAGGTCTTTTAGATAAAATATTCATACCAAGACTTATAACTAAGACCGGTAAAATTATATTATATAAAATTGCTAAATGATACCACCTTATAGCACCTCCCAAAAAACTTCCAATCAGAGGAAACATAACTAATCCGAGTATTGGTAAAATAACTCCTAACATATGTAACATAGTTATAGGATTTTTCAAATTATGAGTATAGTGCAACATTTTCTCATAAGTTCCTTCTAAGATATTCTCCAAAGATTTTTCAAGTAATTCAACTCTTCTTGATTCATTTGGTTCATATAAACTACTTTCAATTAGATGAAAAGAATTTACAAATTCTAGATTATAATCTCTCCATGTTTCTAAATAATGATCTAAAGATTCTTTAATTGTATTAAATCTTCTTGATTCTACATCCCAAAAAACTTTTCTTAAATCTAAAGACAATGGTTGTCCTATATGATCAGCAGAAAACTTAATTGCATTTTCTAAATTACTAGTATGCCTCATATACATAACCATATATAAAATACAAGTAACCATTTGATTGCTTGCTCTTAAACGCCATCTATCAGCTATATAATTAGGAATATTCGTTAATGGTTTAATTAGCAAAGCGCTTACAATAATTAAGAATAAAGGAAAAAATAACTTGAGTTCTCCTTGAAAAAAAGATAATAATCCAATAAAAATAGCGATTAAAATAATTAGTAAAGCTATAAAAACAGCAAAACTGCTTGCTCCTATTGGAGTTATATTTAAGTGAGATATTTCTACAGATCTTTTTAATTTATCATATTCTTTTGGCTTAGGTCTTACAGCAATAATTTTTTCTATAAAATTACATATTTTCTCATAACCAGAAACTCTCTTAGTTAAAGTTTCTTCTCTAAATACTCTATATTCTCTAGAAAAACCTTTAGGATTATAATTTTGAAATTCTTCTTCAATCATACTAGAATCAGAATCTAATTTACTTTTGTATTTACTCAAAATTCTTTCTACATCTTTATCCATCATTACCTCTTTTTATACTCTTAACCTTGATCTAATTTCCTTATTCAGCCAATCATTCCATTCAAAAAATATTCTTTTATTATCTAAGTAACCTTTTTCTTCTTTAACATTATCCATTATTTTATGAAACTGGTCATTTGATCTTACTACAAAATCTGATTCAAGTAAATCATTTAAATTATATCTTTTTGCAAAATCAACTAGAGTTGCTTTAGCCTTCGCTCTTAATAAAATATTATCCCAAACAGCATCCCAATTTCCAGCCCATTCTTTAACATTAGCTGCAATTGCTTTTATTACTTCAGAATCTCCATTGATTAATTCATCTGTTGGAATTAATTCATCTTTTTGACTATCATATTTCATTAAATCTATAAAACCTCCTTCTTTTATAGGATCATTTTCCCACTCTTTTCTTACTTCAGTTATCTGAGTTATTCTTCTAAATTTATGTAAACCATCAGGGCTTCTAACAGGATTTGCTATTACAATTATATCAGTAGCCTTAAAACTTGTCCTAGGAACTTCTAAGTCATTAACAACTCTATCAAAAACGCCATAAGGACTATCCCCATGAATAGTTCCTCCAACGAAATTAGCTAAAGCACCTACTCTCATTGCTTCATAAAGTGATTTTGCTTCGAGGCTTCTGACTTCTCCTATAATTAAACTAGAATCACCCATTCTTAAACTAGCCCTTATACCCTCATCAGCTGCTATCTCTGCACCTCCAACAAGTAAAGCACTTCTTACTTTCATAGGTTGTATGTTATATCCTAAAGTACGCATAATATCAATATTTAATTCTAAAGTATCTTCTATAGTTATTACTCTATATTTTCTTTTAATTTCTAACATACATGCTTGCAATAAACTTGTTTTTCCACTTCCTCTTGTACCTGCAATTAACATTGACCTTGAACCTTGTATTAAAAAGTCAAGTAAACCAGCAGCTAAAGAATTCATCATTCTATTTTCTAAATATAAAGGAAATGTCCATGGTTTATCTCTATGCCTCCTAAAAGAAAATGCTAAACCTACTGGATTTAATGGATTAGAAATTATAGCTACTCTTGCTCTCGCCCCCGGTATTATTAATTCTGTGTCTAAAACAGGATTTGCCTCATCTAATGGTCTTCCTGATAATATTCTAAATTTAGAAGCCCAACTTAATCCATCTTCTCTACTCGGAATTATATTTGTTACACATTCATCATAATCTTGGTGTACAATAAATATTGGATTTTCTCCTATGGGTCCATTTAAAGTTATGTCTTGAATTTTCTCATCATGTAATAAACTTTCTATTAATCCAAAACCCACAGTATATCTTACTAAAATACTTGCTAATTTTTCTATCTCATCATAATTTATTTCATATCCTTTATGCTCAGCTAATTCTGAAATTAAATCTCTCCCTATATTAAAAAAATTCATCCTCATTTTTTCAGGATCAGTAAATTCTTCTGCTTTAGGTTGATGTTCAGACAAAACGTTTTTAGCTAAGTCTAACAACTCATAACTATCTTCAGAAATCTTAAATTCAATAGGTGTTATATGATACAAATATTTAATATCTTCTGGTACAGAATAAATTACAACCTCTGTATCGTCTACACCGTAAGCATCTATTTCTTGTCCATTCAAGGGAGGTTCAGCCATTAACCTTGTAAACATGAAATCAGGACTTACACTTGCTCTAAAAACACTTCTATAAATTTCTCTACTGCCAACAGAATGTCCCTCAAGGTTATTTTTTACTGAGTTAATTAATTTAGTATTATCAAGTAAATTAAAAATATCTGTTAATAAATTAATAAAAATTTCATGTTCTTTTTTTACACTTTTATCATTTATCTTCTCATTTTTAATTTTATTTTCTCTAATTAATCTTTTTAATTCAACATAAGCTCCTACAGGATCACTCTTTAATACATTTAAAATGATAAATTGTAGTTTTTCTATTTCTCCTGATTCATAACTAGAAAAACTTGGAAAATCTCTCATAAAATTAAATACTACTTTTTGTTTTATTAAATGATTATAAATATTAGCTATTTCCTTAAGCATATAGACTTGATTAAAACCATATTCATAATTTCTTCTTTCTGAAAAAATAATTCTAGAGGCAGAAGGAACTTGAATTAATTTTTCTATGGTTCTAGACATACATAAAGCACTATCTTCTAAAGATGGTAGATAATTTGTATTAATAGAATTTATTCTAATTACTTCTTCATTTCCCTCTTTTACTATTTCATATTCATCTGGACCTAATTTTTTATTAAACAACATTTGCCACTATACCTCAATAACACAAACCTTATTATTTATATACATTTATGATAAATCTTATATTAAAATAGTTTTCGTTTTAAAATGCCAGAACAAAATACAATGCAAGGTTATGAAGATTTATCTGAGATTAGTTCTAGAATTAGAATGCTTGAAAATAAATATAACTTAATTAGAGAAAGATTATTTCTTATAAATCAAAATATGATTGATGAATACAAAAAATTAACAGAAGAAATAAGATCAGTTAATATGGATATAAGAGAAATAAAAAATGATATTTTCAACATTAAAGAAACATTAAAGCACATAATTAAAGATATGGAATTATTCGCAAAGAAAGAAAATCTTAAAGTTGTAGAAAAATATATTAATATGTGGAACCCTCTTAATTTTGTAACACATCAAGAAATGACAGAATTAATAAAAAAAAGAAAGAAATATGGCAAGAAATAAAATACCTGTAGATGAAGTCATTAATTTAAGAAACCAGGGTTATTCCAATAATCAAATAGTTCAAGCATTGCAAAAAGATTATAACTACCAACAAATTTATGATGCTTTAAATCAAGCTGACATAAAAAAAGGTGTTGATTTTAGCAACGATGCTCCTTCTCCTGATGATATTCCTAAACCATATGATGAATCTTCTACATACTCAACTAATATGAAATTTCCACAACCTGAATCATCTTACCAAGAAAGACCAGCAATTACCCATAGTACTGAACACATTCAAGAATTAGTAGAATCAGTAATAAATGAAAAATGGGTTGAATTTACACAAAATATTGGGGATCTAGTTATATGGAAAGAAAAAGTAAATACTGATTTAATAGCAATAAAACAAGAAATTTTAAGAACGCAAAGTAGGTTTGAAAACATACAAAAAGCAATGTTGGGAAGAGTAGAAGATTATGGTAAGGGGATAACTGAATTAGGCACAGAAATGAAAGCCTTAGAAAAAGTATTTGAAAAAATCTTAGAACCTTTAACAACTAACATTAAAGAACTAACAAAAATAACAAACGAGTTAAAATCAAGGAAAAAGAAATAATTATTTACTTGATTTTTCTGCCTTGGCTATTGAACTAACTGCAAATGCTGCTATTACTAAAATAAATAATGCTCCTAATAATCTAGGATGGAATATAGTTCTTAGAATTTCTTTACCTATTGTACGTTCTCCTTCTGCTTCCTGAAATGGTGAAAATACTGGACCTAAAACTTGTGATAATCCAACTAAAACAATTATTATTGCTATGATAAAAATAACCGTATGTCCTCCTACAGCGTCCCAAGCTTTCTCTTGAGTAACCCCCAAAAAAGTAACTGCCATAAAAAATAAGACTAATCCAACAATTAAAGCTACAAACCATGGTGTTACAAAGGTGATAAAGTCTAAACTTTGTCCTGAAAATAAAACAATCATTGATATAGAAAATGATACAACTAAATGAACTGTTTTACTCTGACCAAATATATTTGTTTTTTGTAAAATAGCATAAATTAAACCAAATATAAAAAGTAAACTAAACAATGGCAAAAAAAATCCTAATAATCCGGCATCCAAAAAAGTTGCCATTTTATTTTCCTTTAAATCCTTCTATTATTTTTTCTATGACTGATTGTTGACCTGATACTCTAGGTTTCTTTGTAATGAACCATATTACTAAAAACATTATTGCTATTAACAAAATCCAAGATCTATCTTGTTCAGTCGGTGTTAACCAATCAGGCAATCCCAAATTTAATCCTCCACTTAATGCCCATATAACAGCCAATACCGAAAGTATCATAGCAATAAAAAATACAGTTCCTGTGTATCCTTCTGTACTTGCTCCAAATAATCCTGTAGTTAAAATAAATATTAAAACAACTATTATAAATAAAGCCATCTTAGATAAATAATTATTCATGATTGAAGTTATATCCGTTCTTACAACTACTATCAAAGATATAACTAATGCTAAAACCACATTTAAATTTCTTCTAGGTTCTTGGTTTCCTGATTCTGTCCCCAGTAATTTAGTTTTTTCAAGTACCGCGAATAAAATAGTAAAAACTAATAAGAAGGGTAAAACATAATCATAAACCCCCAAATCTTCTAATTCAAAAAATATAGATTGGAAATCAACCATTATCTTGCACCTCTTGGTTCTGGTCTTCTTGTTATAAATACAATAGCTCCTATAACTACAACTAAAAATATTATTGATGTTACTACCGTATTACCTGCATTATCTACTACATAATCAAATAATGTTTCTAACCATGATTTACCTTGATCATCTTGAATTGCTCCTAAAAATATTAAGATTACGGATACTAACATTATTAGTACAAAAAATTTATACCAATTTTTATGTTTATCAGCAAAATTCAATTCTTCTGTCTTCATAAATACTCCTATTAAAAGTAAAAAAGAAATTGAAACTACAATTAATAAAACAACATTAGGCAAAGCTCTATTTATGGCATTAACTACTTTATTTGTAACAACAACAAGTAACGCAGTAACAAATGCAAACATAGAATTTAGATTTTTTTTAGGTTGTCCTTTTTCATCCTTTCCAAGTATTAAAGTTTTCTCAAGGACTGCAAAAACTGTAGTAAAAACAAACAAAAATGGTAGAACTACATCGAATAACCCAAAATCTTTGAAAAACTCTATTGCATTACTTAGGGCAGATGCCATATTTTAAATAAAACAGGATTGGTAATATTTAAAAGTTGTGGTTCTAAAAAAAGAAAAAATGACACTATTGTTATAGTGTAAAAATTAATATTCTTCTAATTTTTCAGCAGTAGCCTCTTTTGGCTTTTCTTCTTCTACAGTTGGAATCGCTGCTTTAGATATGATCATAACATCACTTATTGATTTTACCATTGAATGAGGTACAACTACACCTTTAGCTCCACCCAAAACCTTATTTAAAAATGAATTCTTTGTGGCTTTTATTCTCCATCCCATTACTTTATTCAATGCTAATACTGTTTCATCTACTCTGCCAAAGTACTCTCCTCCATCTGTGAATACTTCCATATCAAAAACTTCGCTAATATTCTTACTTCTGATCATTATTTTCCCTCCTTTACTTCAAAATACAAATATTTTTAAGTATTATAGCTAATATGTTTATAATGTTAAAATATAAAAACTTAACGGTTCTTGGAACATCCCATATTTCTAGTGAAAGCATAAAAGAAGTAAAGAAAACTATAATAGAGACTAACCCGAAAATAGTAGCATTAGAACTAGATTATTCAAGATTTCAAGCTTTAATCAGTAAAGAAAAGGGCAATAAAAGCATTAAATACATGTTTAAAGTGGGTTTTACAGGATTCTTATTTGCTTTAATAGGTTCATGGGCAGAGAAAAAATTAGGTAATGTTGTTGGGGTATCTCCTGGCTCAGAAATGAAAAAAGCAATAGAGTTAAGTAAAAATCTTAATTATTCTATAAGTCTTATTGATCAAGACATTAATATTACACTTAAAAATTTATCTAAAAGATTTACATGGAAAGAAAGATTTAGATTTATTTTTGATTTATTTAGATCATTATTTACTAAGCAAAAAATTAATTTTGATTTAAAAGAAGTTCCCAGTGATGAGGTAATTAGAAAATTACTATACCAAGTAAGAAAACGTTATCCTAATTTGTATAAAGTCTTAGTAAAAGATAGAAATATAGTAATGGCAAAAAATTTATATAATCTAATAAATAAAAATCCTAATGATAATATAATTGCAGTAGTAGGAGCAGGTCACGAAACAGATATAATAAATTTAATAAAAAGATATGACAAACATTAATTTTTCAAGATCAGAAAAAAGAGTAATAATTATTTCTATAATCCTACTTGGTTTTTTATTTTCATTTAAACAATGGGGTACTGATAGATTTGATATTTTGTTTGGAATAGGAAATTGGCTTCGTGCGTCTATAGTTGCAGCAGTTTCTTTATTAATTATGATCTTAGTAAAAAAATTAGTAGCAAATAAATACGGAACTGAAATTGAATACAGAATATGGTCAATAAAAAGATATGGTTTCTCTCCTAGTTCAAAATTACCTAAAAAAATTTTAGGTTCTGAGGTTAATTCTATAGCACTTGGAATTATATTACCTTTAATTTTAATATTTATAACAAATGGTAGTTTAATTTTTGCTGGAGTAGGAATAACCTTATTTTTATCAAATGCTGCTTTACGTTTAGGTAGAAAATATCAATATTTATCTGAATTTGAAGTAGCTATGATGTCTTTAGCTGGTCCTTTAACTAGTTTATTACTCGCGATGATTTTTAAAATCGTTGGTTTTTCTGGAGTAACATTTGATTTATTTGTTAAGATGAATTTCTATTTAGCGTTTTTCTCAATGTTACCTTTACCTAATTTTGATGGTATAAGAATATTCTTTGCATCTAGATTCTTATATATCTTAATATTTGCTTTCATAATTCTTACTATAATTTTATCTTTATACATTAATGGTTTTTCATCAATAATTTTAGCTTTAATTATTTCTTTAGTAATGGCTATAATTTATTTTTATTTTTTACAGTTTAAATAATATTAAACTAATTCATCCAATAAAGGTTTTATATTTATATTAGAAATATCTTTTTCTATTAAAGTTGATTCTTTTATTTGAGGCAATAAATCTTCTTGTGTTTCTCTATTCTCCCTATAAATTATTCCTATAGGTATTTTTTCTCCCCACTCAAGTGATTTCTTAAAAGCTTCTAACTTGTCATCTGCTTTGTAATTTGTTTCTTCTAGTTTGTACACTCTTTCTCTAAACCATTCATATGTGTTATGATGATTAAATGTAACACATGGTTGAAAAACATCAATCAAAGCAAATCCTTTATGTTTTACTCCTTCCATAATTAAATTTCTCAAATGTTGTGGGTCTCCTGAAAAGCCTCTTGCAACAAAAGTAGCTCCTGTGGATATTGCTATAGCTAAAGGATTAATAGGAATTTCTATTACTCCTCTAGGACTTGATTTTGATTTAAACCCTTTTTCAGCTGTAGGTGAAAATTGTCCTGTTGTTAATCCATAGACTTGATTATCTTGAACAATATAAGTCATATCAATATTTCTACGCATGGTATGTAAAAAATGATTTCCTCCTTCACTATAACCATCACCATCCCCCCCTATAATAATAACAGTTAATTTATTATTAGCTAATTTTGCTCCTGTTGCAACTGGCAAAGGTCTTCCATGTAATCCATTAAATCCATAAACTTTTGTCCAATAAGGTGTTTTGCTACCACAACCAATACCTGAAACTAATAAAACATCTTCTTGATTTATATTTAATTCAGACAAAGCCATCTTTAGTGCTAGTAATAAAGGGAAGTCACCACAATTATGTAAAATTGCATTTTGTGTTACATAAGATTGAACATATTCTACTTCTAAATTATACACTAAACCATTATAATCACTTTTTTCTATTTTTCTTATAGGTAAAAATAAATATTCATCCTTAATTAAGAGAGTTATATTACTTGTATTTTCCTTAATATTATCCCTTCCTAAAATTTCCATTAGTTTATTGTAATAAACAGGTTCAATTACAAACATAGAATAAGCTTCTCTATGATTTTCATGTGCTTTTTCAGTATATATCATTGGTATTATACCTTGCCTTAACAACAAAACTTTTAATTGTTCCACTAATAATTTAGAAATGGTCTTATACCCTGCTCTTTTTTTACTTACATAACCATCGCCTCTCCATAATCCTTTAATTAAATCTATCTGTTTTTCTTTTGGTAATAGCATAATCCAATGTGGTATTTTTTTGTTAGCTGCACCTCTGCCAAACCAATCATTAAATATCCTACATAAATGCACAGAATTTATTATGACCTCAACTGTATTTTTTCTAGGTCTACTTCTTATAGAAACATTAATATCGAATAAATTTTTAACTATGTTTTTAATATCTTCAATATATTCTATTTCTTTAATATTAAATGTGAATGATAACTCTCTCCATCTCATGTGGCCTTCTGAAAGATAATAACCACATAATCTTAAAAATTCATTAATGTTTGTTATTTTTTTTAGTCTTTTACTTCTAGTATCTTTCTTCTTTTTTATATAATTAAATTCTATAAAATCAACATCCTTAAATTCTTTTAAAACAGGATAAACTAAATAGTCTCCATGTCTTAATTTTTCAGTTTCTACCCAAGCTAAATCAAAATTCTTATTATGATGATTATTCTTTTTCTTTCTTACAACTAAAACAGGATGTTCATTTGTAAGATTAGTTTCTCCAAAGTACTTTGTTTTTATTTTGTACAATGCCCCTTTATGTAAATGACTGAATGTTTTAGTTATTTTATGATATCTACCATCACTTCCTAGAACTTTAGCACCTTCTTTTAAGTTTTCAATCTTTTCTATAGAGGGATTTGTATGAATTAATGTACCTGGCAAAACACATCCTGGACACCAATTAGGTTGATCAGTTGTATTCAAATCAGCTAATTTTACCATTTATTGTATCTCCTTTATTTTATCTAATACTTCTTCTGGGTAAAATGGTCTACCATCATATTTTAAAAATTTATAATTTACATCTTTACCAGTTTTTTCTTTTATTAATCCGCATAATTGCCCAGTTTTATTATTTTCCATAACAATAGTTTTATTGGAATCATTAATTATCTCACTAACCTTATTTACAGGAAATGGATTTAAGTAAATTAAATGCAAAAATCTAACATTAATTCCTTGCTCTTTTAAAAATCTCATTCCTTCTAATATTGGACCTTTAGTAGAACCCCAACCAATAATTGTAATTTTAGAATTTTTATCTCCATATAAAACAGGATCAGGGATTTCTTTAATAATATAATCTAATTTTCTAAATCTTTTATCCATCATCTTTTTTCTGTTATCAGCTTCTTCATTATACAAACTATCTTCTTGATGCTCATCACTTGTTACCATAAAAATACCTTTTTTTTGTCCAGGAACAGCTCTTAAACTAACACCAGTTTCACTATCTCTAAATCTTTTATATTCAGAAATTTTATTTAATTCTTCATTACTAATAAATCCATGTCTATTAATTCTGATTTTACTATCATCAAACCTCTTTGTAGTTTTATGAGATTCTGCTAAATACTTATCTGTAAAAATTATTACAGGTAAATGATATTTTTCAGCTAACTCAAAAGCTTTAATAGCATTATAAAAAAACTCATCTACATCACCAGGAGCTAAAACTATTCTTGGAAAATCTCCTTGTGATGCATGTAAAACAAACCTTAAATCTCCTTGTTCTGTCCATGTTGGTAGTCCTGTACTTGGACCTCCTCTTTGACCAACAATAATTACAATAGGAGTTTCTGTTATAGCAGCTAATCCCAAAGCCTCGGTCATTAAACAAAATCCTCCTCCAGAAGTAGCCACCATTGCTCTTGCTCCTGCAAATGAAGCACCTATGGCCATATTAATACCTGCTATTTCATCTTCAGGTTGTTTAACTACGATACTATAATTTAAATCGTGAGAGGTCATATAATGTAATATTGAAGATGTTGGGGTCATAGGATAAATAGCAACAAATTTACATCCTGCTTTAATTGCTCCTATGCTCAAAGCTTCATTACCAGTAAGTAAAATTTTTTCTTCAGAACTTATTTTTCTTAATTTATTTTTAAAATCATTTTGAATATTTTTTCTTACATAATCATAGCCTCCTTTAGCTGCATTTATATTTGCACTAACTATTTTTTCTCCTTTGTCTTTGTAAATATCACTAATTACATTAACTAAAATATCAAAATCATAATCAATTATAGCCATACTTACACCTAAAGAAACAGAATTTGTCATTAATCTATCTCCTCCATATTCACGGGCAAGATTTAATAACGGCACTTGATAAAGTCTTATGTCTTGTCTTACAGAATTTTTATCTAAGTTTATATTTTCATGATCGTAAATTATTGCTCCATTAAAAGTTAATTCATTTTTATGTAAGTCTATAGTTTCTTTGTTTAGAGCTACAAGTAGATCAACAAGTTTTATTTGTGAATAAATTTCTCTATCTTCTGTTCTAACAGTATATGTATTATGCCCCCCTCTTATTAACGATGGATACTCTGCATAATCAAAAACATTTAAGCCACCTCTAGAACAACATTTAGAAAAAATCAAGCCAGTAGTCATAGTACCATAACCAGCTTCTCCACCAATTTTCCAGACTAATTTATTTATTTCCATCTTCTTTTTTAAAAATATTTAATTATAGTTATTTTATTATTTATAATTTTTACTATATCTTTATATATATGTCCTTTTTAATTCTTTTTATGAAACTTAAAATCATAAAAATTATAAAAGAAACTCATGATACAAAAACTTTACGCTTTCAAAGACCTGAAAATTTTAATTTTATTGCAGGTCAATTTATAATAATAAGTGTAGAAAAAGATGAGAAAAAAATAAGGCGCAGTTATTCTATTTCTTCTTCCCCTACAGAAAAAGATTATATTGACTTAACTTTTAAAAAATATGAGACAGGTCAAGTAACTCCTATTTTATATAATCTAAAAGAAGGAGATGGATTAGAAGCTCTAGGTCCTTTTGGTAAATGTACTTATGAAGATGGCTCTTCCAACAATATAATTATGCTAGCTGGTGGTTCAGGAATATCCACAATAATGGGGATAATAAGGTATATTAACATAAAAAACCTTGATGTTAAAATAACTTTGTTATTTGCAAATAAAGCAACTAATGATATAATATTTAAAAATGAATTACAAGAAATTAGTAATAAAAATAAAAATTTTAAGGAAATTGATGTAATTGAATTTCCAGATTCTAATTGGAATGGTTATAAAGGAAGAATAACAGCAGAAATTATAAAAGAAAATGTTCCTAATTTAGATAATCCCTTTTACTACATAGTTGGTCCTCCTGCTATGGTAAAAGCAATGGTGGAACTCCTAAAAAGTCTTAATCTAAAAGAAGAAAAAATAAAAATAGAAGTATATTAAATAAAACAATTTAAATATTAAACTATCTTTATGTTCTTATGATAAATACTAAGAATTTTAGTCCGAGATTATATCAAGAAACAATACTAAATACTTCAATAGAAAAAAATACATTAGTTGTACTCCCTACAGGAACGGGGAAAACAGCTTCTGCTTTATTATTAGCTATCCATAGACTAAATAAATTTCCTGAAACTAAAGTTTTAATTTGTACTCCAACAAAACCGTTATCAAATCAAATTTGTCAGTATTTCAAAAACCATAGTACAATAAATCCAGAACAAATAATACTATTTACGGGAGCAATAAATCCAGAAAAACGTAAAATATTGTGGCAAAGTGCACAAGTAATAGTGGCTACACCTCAAACAATAAAAGAAGATTTGATAAATAATAGAATTTCTTTAGATAATCTCTCATTATTAGTAATAGATGAAGCCCACAGGACTAGATTAAATTATGCTCATAACATTGTTACTGATTTTTATGTAAAACAATCTAAATTTCCCAGAATTTTAGCTTTAACTGCATCTCCAGGGGATACAAAAGAAAGAATTCAAGAAATTTGTGATAACTTACATATAGAAGCAGTTGAAATAAGAAATGAACTGGATGCAGATGTTGAGCCATATACTCAAAAAAAAGATATTTTATTGGTTGAAGTAAAATTACCTGATGAATTTATAAAAATAAAAGATAAACTTAAATCTGTATATAAAGAAAGATTAGGGGATGTAAAAAAAGCTGGTTTTACAAAGCCAGTTAATTTAATAACAAAAAGAGATTTACTTGAATTACAATCTGATTTAAGATTAAGGATTAATGAGGGTGATAATACAGCTTTCTTTTTTATTTCTAGAGTTGCACAAGCATTAAAATTAGAATATGCAATAGAATTACTTGAAACGCAGAGTATAGATTCTCTAGCAAAATATTTAGAGAAATTAAAAAATGATAAGTCTAAAGCAGCAAAGGCCATATTAAAAGATAAGAAGATTATAGAAGTAATAAAATTAACTAATGAATTATTAAACAAAAATGAGGATCATCCAAAAATAAAAAAACTTATTGAGATAATACAAGAATCTTTAGAACAAAATATAAATACGAAAATAATAATATTCGCAAATTATAGATCAACAGTAAATTACATCGTTAATAAATTAAAAAACATTCCTAATTCAAAACCGACAATTTTACTAGGTCAAAAAGAAGGTATAACTCAAAAGATCCAAATTGAAACAATAAAGGAATTCGAAGAAGGAAAATATAATATTCTTGTAGCTTCTTCAATAGGTGAAGAAGGATTGTCTATAGGAACACTTGACTTAGCAATATTTTATGATAATGTTCCAACTAGCATTAGAAGAATTCAAAGAGCTGGAAGAGTAGCAAGAATAAAGCCAGGAAAAATTTTATACTTAATAACTAAAGGTACTAGAGATGAAGGTTATTATTGGAAATCTAAAAGGGATGAGGGAAGAATGAAGGATATTTTAACAAAAATGAAGTTTAATCAAAAAGAAGAAAAACAATCTTTTATAACAAAATTCTAAAATGAGTCAAATAATAATAGATCATCGTGAAAATAATATA